>DATCZY010000468.1:0-3756 GCA_036525655.1 Lysobacterales bacterium
ACCCGGTCGGCAATCAGTTCGATGCGGATCTCGCGCGGTTCAATGCCCTGGAAGTCCACTCGCGCCACCCCTGGAATCCTCTCCAGCGGTCGCACCAGGTTGCGTATGAGCATGTCGTAGGCCGTTGACAGGTCGCGCTCACTGGAAATGCGCAGTGTCAGTAACGGCTGGTCGGTGAAATTGAATTTTAAAACGTTGATGCGGCGCAGGTCGGCGGGTAGCTGGTCGCGGATCGCCTCCATCCTTTCCCTCGCTTCGACCGCCTTGACCGCGACATCGGTGTTCCATTCAAACTGGATCTCGAGCCTTGATCCGTTCGAAGAGGAGGTGGATTCCAGACGCTTGATACCGCTGAGCGTGGCAATCACTTCCTCCGCGGGGCGGGTGATCTCCCTTTCGACTTCTTCGGGTGTCGAGCCCTGGTAGGGCATATCCAGGATGATGAACGGGATATCGACACCGGGGAAGTACTCCAGCGGCAACAGGCGGCTGGATATCAAGCCCACGGCGATCATCGAAACGAAAATCATGATGATCGTTACGGGCCGGTCCATGGCAAATCGGGCGGGCGCCATGGATCATACCTCCTGTGCGGCGTCGGCGGTTTGCACGGCGGCGTTCACATCGCGCCGGCGATCCAGCAGTGAGTACATCACCGGGACGACCAGCAGGGTCAACAGTGTGGACGTCAACAGACCGCCGATCACGGTGATCGCCATGGGTGTGCGCATCTCGGCGCCCTGGCCGATACCCAGCGCCATCGGTAAAAGGCCCAGCACCGTGGTCAGGGTGGTCATCATGATCGGCCGCAAACGCAGCCTCGCGCCCTCCCTGATAGCCGTCATCCGGTCCATGCCGCGTTCACGCAACTGGTTGATCAGGTCGAGCAGAACGATGGCGTTATTGACAACGATGCCGGCTAGCATGATCAGGCCGATAAAGACGATGACGCTGAGGCTCGTGCCGGTCAGCCACAGGGCTATCGCAACCCCGACGGCGGCCAGCGGAATAGAAAACAGGATAACGAAGGGGTGCAGCAGGGACTCGAACTGCGAAGCCATTACCAGGTAAACCAGTATCACCGCCAATCCCAGCGCAAACATTAGGGACTTGAACGAGGCTGCCATTTCCTCGCTTTGCCCCTTGATGTACATCGTCAGACCGTAGGGCAGGCGCATGCCGGCCAACAGCGATTGGACCTCGCTGACGGCGCTGCCGAGATCACCGTAGGCCAGGTTGGCCTGGATCAGGGCGAGACGCTCCTGGTTACCGCGGCGGATCTCCGCCGGGCCTTCCGCGACGCGGATATCGGCAACCGATGACAACGGCACCGGGAACTCGCTCTCAGGATTGACAATGAGTTCACGCACGGCGGCGATCGATTGCCGTTCACCCTCGGATAGACGCACCAGCACATCGACCTTGCGGTCACGCCAACTGAAGCGGGTTGCAACCTTGCCGCGGATCTTGCCAACCACCTGGTCCGATATCTGCTTCACGGTCAGGCCCAGCGCGGCGGCCCGTTCCTGGTCGAAGTAAATCTGGATCTCCGGGTGTCCGCGTTCCAGGCTGGACTCCACATCGGCGAAGCGCGTGGATTGTCGCAGCCGCCTGAGGACCTCGTCACTGGCGATGCGCAAGGAGTCCAGGTCGTAGCCCTGGATTTCAATTTCCAGCGGTTTGTCAAAACTGAGTAACTCGGGTGAAGAAAAGTTTGCGTCCAGGCCGGCGATATCCCCAACCCGGTTACGCAGCGTGTTGATGACCCGTTGCTGGCCGTCGCTACCCGCATCTGCTTTCATCACCACCAGCATGCGCGCGATATTTTCTCCGCTTTCGGTCGGGTTGGCATCGATCCGGTTGCCCGACCCCGCCACGCCGTAAACGTAGTTCACATCGGTATCGGCTGCGGCCAGCCGCTGCAACTCACCTTCGATCCTGTCGGTTTCTTCCAGCGGCGTGCCCGGCGCCGCTTCGATCGTGACATTGAAGCGGCCCTGTTCCAGCTGGGGCACGAGCTCGGTGCCGGTGCGCTGTAACAGGAATACCGAAGCAAGCAGCAGGACCGTTGCCGCAGCCAGGGTCAGGATACGGTGGTTGAGGGCGCGGTCGAGCAGGTGGGCATAGAAGGCGGCGAACCAGTGACCGATACGCGCAGTGACGCCGTCTGAACCGGTCGCTTGCTGTCCGCGTATCGATGCCATCATAGGTATCAGGGTCACCGCAACCCCCAGTGAAATGGCCAGTGCGAAGGTGACCGTCAGGGCCTGGTCGCGGAACAGTTGGCCCGCGATGCCCTCGACGAAGGCCAGTGGCAGGAATACGGCGATGGTGGTCAGGGTGGCGGCAATGACGGCGCCACCGACCTCGCTGGCACCCTTGATCGCCGCACCGACCAGGGTCTCGCCTTCACCCCGGTAGCGCGAGATGTTTTCCAACACCACGATCGCATTGTCCACCAGCAAACCGGTCGCCAGCGCGATACCGCCCAACGACATGATATTGAGAGAAATACCGGCCTGGCCCATCAGAAAAAAGGTGGCGATAATCGACACCGGTATCGATAGCGCAATGGTCAGCGTAAACCAGATATTGCGGAGAAAGACAAAGATGACCAGAACCGCCAGCAGGCCGCCGATGATGGCCGCCTTGACCACTTCGCCGATGGCGCGGTCAATGAATATGGACTGGTCATCGACGGTCTCGATCGTCGTGTTCTCGGGCAAGGCCTTCGAAATCTCCTCCAGGCGGTCCTTGATGCCCTTGGCGACGCTCACGGTGTTGGCATCGCCTTCCTTGTAGATCGCGACTTCGACCGCTTCATGGCCATTCATGCGGATGATCGCCTGGCGCTCGCTGTAACCGGCGCGCACGTTGGCGATATCGCGCAGGTAGATGGGGCGGGTCGTGCCAGGTTCGACAATCAGGTCGCCGAACTCTTCGACGGTGGCGAACTGGTTGATGGTGCGCACCAGGTAACGCTGCGCCCCTTCTTCGAGGCGCCCGGCTGAAACATTGACGTTTTCAGCCGCCAGCCTGAGACTCAGCGCATCCAGGGACAGGTTGAGTTGGGCCATTTTGCGCTGATCGATCTCGATCTGGATTTCATCTTCAAGACCGCCGCTGATCTTGACCGCCGCGACACCCTCGACCGGTTCGAACAGCTTTTTGATCTCCTCCTCGGCAAAGCGGCGCAGCGCCTTGAGCGAGGTTTCGTCCGCAGCGGACGAGATCAGTCCGAAACGCATGATGGGATCGGTCGCTGGATTGAAGCGCAGCAGGAGGGGCCGGCTGGCTTCGAGCGGTAGTTGCAGGACTTCGAGTTTCTCGCGCACGTCCAGACCCGCGCGATCCATGTTGGTGCCCCATGCGAATTCGAGAATGACGTCGGACTGGCCGGCACGTGATACCGATTTGACACTGAGGACATTCTTGACGACACCGACGGCCTCTTCGACCGGTCGCGTCAGCAGCGTTTCGATTTCTTCGGGGGCGGCGCCACGGTATTCGGTGCGCACCGTCAGGGTCGGGTAGGAAAGATCGGGCAGCAGGTTGACGTTCAGGTCTTTGAGGGCGATAAGTCCGAATAGCACCAGCGTCACCGCCAGCATGGAAATGGCGACCCGCCTGCGCGTGGCGATTTCAATCAGCTTCATTGAACCTGCCGTTTTCACAGGATCGGCGCTCATGTGTCCTGGACCGGTTCTTTACCCACCACCTCCACGCGTGTACCGTCGCTCAAACTGCCTTTGCCGG
>DATCZY010000469.1:0-3588 GCA_036525655.1 Lysobacterales bacterium
CAGCCGTGACCGTCATGGTGCCCAACTCCCTCGGCCCGGGTGAATTATTGCTGCACTATGGTACCGAAGCGCAAAAGAACTATTACCAGCCGCGCCTCGCCAGCGGCCAGGAAATACCCTGTTTCGCACTGACTTCAGCGCTGGCCGGTTCAGACGCGGGAGCCATGCCTGACAAGGGCATCGTCTGCAGGGACATATTCGAGGGCCAGGAGGTCCTGGGTTTACGTCTCAGCTGGGACAAGCGTTACATCACCCTTGCCCCGGTTGCGACCCTGCTCGGACTGGCGTTCAAGGCGTACGATCCGGACGGTCTACTCGGTGACAACAAAGAACTCGGCATCAGTTGCGCACTGGTTCCGACCAGCACGCCCGGCGTTGAAATAGGCAACCGCCACATGCCGATCGGGGCGGTCTTCATGAACGGCCCCACCCGCGGCAAGGATGTTTTTATCCCGATGGACTGGGTCATTGGCGGCCAGGAGAGACTGGGTCAGGGTTGGCGCATGCTGATGCAAAGCCTGGCGGCCGGCCGTGCCATCTCGCTGCCGTCTCTCGGTGTTGCGGGCGGCAAGATGTCCTCGATGCTGACGGGTGCATACGCGAGAATCCGCACCCAGTTCGATGTGCCGATCGGAAGCTTCGGGGGTATTGAAGAACCCCTGTCGAGAATCGGCGGCCGGACCTACCGGATGGACGCGGCACGGGCCTTGACACTGATCGCGCTCGACCAGGGCGAAAAACCGGGTGTGCTGTCAGCTATCAACAAGTACCACATGACCGAAGTCAACCGCCAGTGCATCATCGACGCCATGGATGTGCACGGTGGCAAGGGGCTGATCCAGGGACCAAATAACTACCTTGCCCGCGCTTACCAGACCCTGCCGATATCGATTACCGTTGAAGGCGCCAACATACTGACCCGCTCGATGATCATCTTTGGCCAGGGTGCCATCCGCGCGCATCCCTGTCTTTTAAAAGAGATGAACGCCGTATCGGGTATCGCCAATAGCCAGGCCAGGCGCATTTTTGACAACGCGCTGTTCACGCATATCGGTTACAGCCTGAGCAACGCGGTGCGTAGCCTGCTGCTGGGGCTTACCGGAAGCCGGATGACACCGGCGCCCGTGGGCGGACCACATGCCCGGTACTTCCGCCAACTAAGCCGCTTGAGTTCGGCTTTCGCCTTCATGGCTGACTCGGTGCTGGTGCTGTTGGGCGGCAAGTTTAAATTCAAGGAAAAGCTGTCCGGAAGACTGGCGGACGTGCTGATCCACTTATACATGGGCAGCGCCATGCTGAAACGTTTTGAGGACGACGGCCGGCCAGCCAGTGATCTGCCCTTGCTGCAATGGGGGATGGAAGACAGCCTGTATAACATCCAGCAAAGCCTGCTCGGTGTTATCCAGAACTATCCCGTGCCGATGCTCAGCCGGATTGTCCGTTTGATCGTATTTCCTTTTGGCTTGCCGCATACCGGGCCATCCGATAAAACGGTCAAGCAGGTGGCGCAGTTATTGCTCAGCGAAAACGCTAGCCGCGACCGTTTGATCGATGGCGTATTCATCTCCGATCGCGACGATGCAACCGGTCGCGTGAACACGGCATTCCACCTCGCACTGGAAGCACAGGCAGCCGAGCGCGCGATCAGGAATGCCCTGAAGCAATCCGTCAACTTTGAGAATTACGAAGGCCTGGTTAAGCGCGCCACCGAAAGCGGTGTCATTACCGAAGAACAGGCAAGCATGGTGCGCCTGGCACAGAAGGCAGGCGCGCGGGTCATCGAAGTGGATGAGTTCCCGCGTGAGCGTGTGGAAAACCCCGCCAACCCGGAATTCAAAACCGTGGTGCCCAAGACAACGGAAACTGGCAAACCAGCCGAACCCAAAGCAGTGAAGGCTAATCTTTCAGGAAGCGGATAATCTCCTGTTCCGCAGCCATACCGTCGGCATAACCGAGATCGATCAACTCACTGCAATAGCTGGATGCAAACAACAGGTAACTGGCCATGCGCCAGTCCCTGCCCCAGCCACCCAGGGTGCGCAGCAGTATCTGCACACTGAGCGGTATTTCCCTGACGTGATCGCGGGTGACGTCGCGTAAATCCTTGCTGGGTTTAATCACCAGGCTGTTGATATTGATCAATCCGGTCTGCGGGCGCTTTTCTTCAGGTACGAGTTCCAGGGTGCGGTTGATCCGCCGCATCCGAGCCAGGTCTGCATTGAGTGTGTCCATGAAGATGGTATCCATCAGGTAACCGCCGATCTCACCGGCCGAAGGATAGTCCGCCGGGCTTTCGGGCGGCAGATCCGGTTTCTCATCGCGTGTGCCAATCACCATGATGCGGTTCGCGCCAAGGTGTATGGCCGGGCTTAGCGGAGCCACCATGCGCATGCCGCCATCGCCAAAATACTCGTTACCGATGCGCTCGGCGGGAAAAATGATCGGCAGGGCGGCGGAAGCCAGCAGATGGTTGATGTTCAACTTTGCGGCGAGGCCTTTGCGACGCGTGCGTTGCCAACCGTCAATATCCTCTTGCGCCTGGAAATAGCTGGTTGCAGTTGCGCTGGTGTAACCGGACGCCGTGACCGCCACGCCACGCAAAGCACCCGTTTCGAGTGCCGTCTGAATACCTTCCAGGTGCAGCGTGTTTTGCAGAAACCTGCGTAACGGCGTGTTATCCAAAAAGGCTCTCGGGTCGGTCTTGATCAAACCCATGGACAGCAGGGTAAGGGCAAATCGCATGCCGGACTTGAATACGGTCCAGGCATCGGTGCGGTAGACACGCGCACAATACATACTGCGCCAGAATTGCTCCAGTCGCTCTACCCCGGTTGAAAATTCATGCGCATGACTGGCCAGCACCGCGGCATTGATTGCACCGGCCGAGGTCCCGCAAATGACAGGGAACGGGTTATCCGCACCTGTCCTCAGTTCAGCGAGGGCCTTGAGCACCCCGACCTGGTAGGCGCCGCGCGCCCCACCACCGGGTAAAATAAGTGCCGTGCAGGGAGATGATGTGTTTCTCATATATGTTTGGCTTTGCTTCGGTGTTCCGATAAAGTGTCTACCCTGAAGAGGCGTTGACACCCGGATACTTCCATGAAATGAGTTTCAACGCCAGTGAATGTATACTGTGGCACGGCTATAACGACGAGCAACAGGGCTAATTTATTTTTTGACCCATCGGTCCAGGGAGCGGATTTGGATAACTTCAAAAATAAGCATTGCAAGCCTTGTGAAGGCGGCGTTTGTCCACTGGACGAAGAGACTTCAACGCAGCATCTGAATGAAATACCGGGCTGGAGCCTGTCGGCAGACAGGAAAAGCATTACCAGGACCCTGAAGTTCAAAACTTTCCTCGAGACCATTTCTTTCATCAATGCCATGGCCTACCTGTCCGAACAACAGGGTCATCACCCGGACTTTTCCGCCGGGTATGGTTATTGTGAAGTGCGCTACACCACCCACGCCATCGATGGCCTGTCCGACAACGATTTTATCTGTGCCGCCAAGATCAACGAATTGCTGGAACCCTGAAACATGAGTGAATTCTCCCTACAAACACCCGTTTCGGCCAGCAATCGCCAC
>DATCZY010000470.1:0-10073 GCA_036525655.1 Lysobacterales bacterium
GCCCGAACCAGCTCTACATGGTGGGTTCGATGGGTTGCGCAGCCTCGTTGGGTCTCGGTCTTTCACTGGTCAGGCCGGATAAAAAAATCATCGTTATAGACGGCGATGGTGCCGTGTTGATGCGCATGGGCAACCTGGCAACCGTCGGTGCCTGCGGCGGCGATAATTTTTATCACGTGGTGCTCGATAATCACGTTCACGAATCAACCGGCGGCCAGGCGACGGTCAGTTCAACAGTGGATTTTGCGGCAGTTGCCGCTGCCTGTGCTTACAAGGGTGTTTTCACCTCGATGGCGAGCCTGTCGGAGACCGGTGGTTTTATGCAATCAAATGCGCCGGCCTTTTTGCTTATCGAAACCAGCCGGGGTGTGCCCGAAGGGCTGCCGCGTCCATCGGTCAAGCCGGCGGATGTCGCCAGGCGCCTGATGCAGCACCTGGATGTAAGTGCCGCCTGGATGGGTGTGTGAGTGCGTTTGATCAAAGTAAATCTGCGCAGCCGTTGTATAAAACACTCATATCACGAGATGAAATAAAGTAGAATCTGCGGCTAATATCGGAGAGTATCAAATGGTTAAAGAGCGAATCACGATGATGGGCAAACGAGCCGGCTTGCTGGGTTGGTTCGACCGCATTCGCTTCAATGAAATCCTGCGCCAGGTCATTGGGTTGTTGCTCGTTGCCGTGTGCGCAAATTTTGCGAGGCCGGATGTCGGAACCGTTTCCATCGGACTCGCGCTGGCAGTGGTCGGCCAGGTGTTTCGCATCTATGCGGCCGGCTATATTTTCAAGAACAAACAACTGGCTTCTACCGGGCCGTACGCGCTCGTTCGGCATCCTTTGTACCTCGGCAACTTCATCATATTGATCGGCTTCACCATAGCTTCCGCCAACCTGTACGTGGCTGCTGGAGTGATCGTATTCTTCCTCATCTGGTATCCGGCCGCCATCGCCTACGAAGACAGTAAGCTGGAAAACATATTTGGTGAAGACTGGCGTGCGTGGAGCAAGAATATTCGCGCCATTATCCCGGGGCGGGTTCGTTTGTCAGACCTCAAGGCCAGTGGCTGGGACACGTACCAGTCGCTCATCCGCAATGGTGAATTGCCAATTTCTCTGTATTTGTTGAGCTGTGGAATATGGCTGTGGGTTGTGAGTCACGCCCGCTAGTCGTTATCTGCACCATGGTGATTTTCCCTGTTCCGGTTCCATTCAGGATATTAGCGTGAGACCCATACTACTCAATCCAGGCCCGGTTTCTTTAAGTGAAGGCGTACGCTCGGCGGTGGCGCGTGTGGATTTATGCCACCGTGAACCGGAATATTTCGAACTGCAGGACGCGGTCATCCGGGGTCTTGTGAATATCTATCAGTGCGACCCCGCGGTATGGACGGCAGTTTTAATCGGCGGTTCCGGCACCTCCGCGCTTGAAGCCATGATGGCTTCTTTGCTGCCCACCGATGCGCATGTGCTGGTGCTTGAAAATGGTGTCTACGGTGAGCGCTTAAGCCGGATTGCCAGTATTCACGGCATCCGCAGTCATGCGCTCAAGGCGGGTTGGGGCGATGCCATAGACTTGCAGGCCCTGGGTGATCTGCTCGCGACGGGTCAATATACGCATGTCCTCGCTGTGCATCACGAAACCACGACCGGTCGTCTGAATCCGGTGGATGAGATCGCGGCCCTGTGCACGAAATTCAACGCCGGCCTCCTGTTGGATGCGGTCTCCAGCTTTGGTGCGGAGTCAATTCCGTTCGCACACGAATCATTGCTGGCGATCGCCGCTACCGCCAATAAGTGCCTGCACGGTATACCTGGGCTGGCGATGGTATTGTGCCGGCAAACAGCCCTGGATCAGGGTATTGAGCCACGCACGCTGAGCCTGCACCTGCCGCTCTGGGCGGAACAACAGGCCAGGCAATCCACCCCTTTTACCCCGCCGGTCAATGGTTTGCTTGGCCTTGCGCAGGCATTGACAGAACTCAAAAAGCAGGGTGGATGGAAGTCGCGGCGTCTGCGCTACCGCAAACTGGCCGACCGTGTGGCTGAAACCTGCAGGCAGTTGGGGGTCAGCGAGTGGTTGCCGGCAAAGGACAGTTCCTGTGTATTGCGCAGCTATCACCTGCCGGTTGGCTTGACATACAATCAACTGCACGATGGTTTGAAACAGCAGGGCTTTGTCATCTATGCAGGCCAGGGGGATCTGGCGGCGCAACTGTTCAGAATTTCAACCATGGGTGAAATTAGCGATTACGACATGGCCCGGCTCGAACAGGCGCTCAGATTTGTGATTGCGGGTGCGGAGAATTGAGAATGAAAAACTTCAGCAAGTTACATCCAGTTAGATCACGGTTGTTATTTGCGATTCTGATCGCCCTGCTGTTGCTGCCCGTATCGGCAATGGCCTACCTGGACCCGACCACCGGCAGTATGCTCATTTCAGCAATCGTGGGATTGTTTGCCTCGCTGGTACTGGCCATCAAGACCTACTGGTATCGCATCAAGGCATTTTTCAAACGCAAGCCTGCCGAATCAGACGCAGACGATGGAGTTTCGTAAAGGCTGGGCAGGCTGGCGCCAATACCGCAAATTGTCTGCGGATTGGCGCAATATCGTCATCTATTCCGAGAGTGGACAGGACTGGCACTATTTTGAGCCACTGATCACCGTACTCAACGATGAACTGAATCACAAGATCACCTACGTCACTTCCGATCCGGATGATGCCGGGCTCGGCCGGCAGCACGACTTATTCAAGTCAATCTATATTCCGGAAGGTTTTTTCCTGACTCTGCATTTCAATTTCCAGAAGGCGGACGTGGTCGTCATGACCATGATGGACCTGGGTAATTTTCAACTGAAAAGATCGATTAACCCGGTTCATTATATCTACCTGTTCCACTCGCTGGGCAGCACCCACATGGTGGATTTCGCCAATTCCTATGACGCATACGACAGCCTGTTTTGTGTCGGTCCGCACCACGTTGCCGAGCTGCGCAAAAGGGAATCAATGCAAGGGCTAAAGCCGCGCAACCTGTTCGAATATGGTCACCCACGGCTGGAAAACCTGCTGGTGGTGGCGATGTCTTACCAGCTTAGCGCGGCGCCGGCTGCAGCGTCGGGTACGACCACTGTTGTGATCGCCCCGACCTGGGGTGACCAGTCGATTTTCAATACCTGCGGTGAAGAGCTGACTGGCCTGTTGCTGGATGCGGGTTACCATGTGATCATCCGGCCGCATTACCAGACCCTTAAGATGACACCGGAAGTCATCGATAATCTGCGACAAAAATACGGCGATCGCGACAGTTTTGAATACCAGGACCGCATGGGCGAAAGCGACAGCCTGTTCCGCTCGGACATACTGATCTGCGACTGGTCGGCAATGGCCATCGAATATGCCCTCGGTTTGGAGAAACCGGTTTTGTTTATTGATTTACCCCGCCGTGTGCGTAATCCCGATTGGCAGGCCATGGGCATTGAGCCCGTCGAGGCAGCCTTCCGTGAACTGGCCGGTGATATCGTCTCGCCAGAGCATCTGGACGAAGTTCCACAAAAGATCGACCGTTTACTGCAAGACCAGGAGAGTTTCAGGCAACGCATGGAAAAGCTGCGCTCGCAGATGGTCTTCAATATCGGCAACAGCACGCAGGCGGGGGCAAAGGAAATCGCGCGACTGGCGGATGAAAAAGCATCTGAACGCCAACCCAGGGCGTAGGCGCATGCCTGGTATGCAAAACCCGGATATCCAAAACCGCGGCCTGCTATTTCGCTGGTTGGGTTGGTTCGCACTGGCCAATGCAGTTATTTTCGGACTGATCGGTTTACGCTATTTGAGCGGCGGGCCGGACGGGTCATCGCCACTGGCGTGGGTCTACCTGGTCACCATTTATATCAGCCACCACACCTGGCTGGCTTTGTTGCCACTGCTGGTGCTGGTCTCCCCGTTCATATTGATCAAGCCTTCATTGACAAGGGCTAAAGCCATCAGCGTACTGCTGATGGCTCTGATGATCGCCGTGATACTGCTCGACAGCCTGCTGTGGTCGCAGAGCCGTTTCCACATCAATATCCTGACGTTAAAAATACTGGGTACGCCGAGCCTGATTTTTGTTGCGGTCATGTTCGTGATTGCCCTGCTGTTTGAGTCGCTATTGGCCGGCAGGGTCTGGTCCTGGGTTGTGTCCGCACCCGCTCGTGGCGGGCGCCTGCTGGCGGCCGCTATTGCCCTGTGTTTTGTGATTGCACAAGGTATTTACGCATGGGCCGATGCAAGCTATTTCGTGCCGGTGACCAGCATGGCTCAGCAGTTGCCGGTACAACGTGGTTTTACCGCAAAAAAATTGCTGGTGCGGTTTGGGCTGGTTGACATCAGCAAAAGCAGGGAGCGCCAGTTGGCCAATCGCATGGCGGGCGGTCTGGATCAAGCCGGGGCCGCGAAGCTGAATTATCCGTTGGCGCCACTGAGTTGCTCCGTGCAAGAGCCGCTTAACCTATTGATTATATTGATCGACGCGATGCGCGGTGACCTGCTTGAAACTGGAGTGACACCCGGGCTCGACGAGTTTGCCAGGCAACGGGCAAGCCGCTTTTCAAACCATTTCAGTGGGGGTAACTCTTCAAGAATGGGGGCTTTCAGCCTGTTCTATGCGCTGCCTCCCGGCTATTTTGGCAGCTTTGAAGCCCTGCAAAAGCCGCCGGTTTTAATGGACCAGTTGATGGCGGACGGTTACCAGATGGGCCTGTTCAGCAGTTCCAATATGTACCGGCCCGTGACACTCGATCGCACCGCGTTTGCAAATGTACCCAACCTGCGCATTGAGACAAACCCGGTTGATGCACCCGCCTGGCAACGCGACCGGATTATGACTGACGAGTGGTTTGCGTGGCTGGGTCAGCGTTCACCGGACCAGCCGTTTTTCGGTTTCCTGTTTTACGATGCGGTCAATGACAACACCTATCCACCGGAATACGACGGTCGTGTGCCGGTCAATCCCGCAGACCCGATGCCGGTGGAGTTCGCGAACTACAAAACCTCGGTGCTGTTTGCCGACGACCTGCTGGGCCGCGTGCTTTCCGACCTGAATGAGCGTGGTCTGGCGGATAACACCGTGGTTTTGATTTCCGCTGATCACGGAGAGGAATTCAACGAAAATGGCGATGGTATAAAAGGCCATGGTTCGGGTTATTCCCGGCGGCAGCTTGGGGTGCCGATGCTGCTGGCCTGGCCGGGTGTTGAACCAGGGCGGTTTACGCACCGGACTTCGCATTATGATGTCGCACCAACCCTGATGCGGCGCTTGTTGGGCTGCAGTAATGACGTTTCCGATTATTCCAGCGGTCATGACCTGTATGACGGTCCGCAGTGGGAGTGGCTGATAGCAGGCAGTTACTACAACTATGCCGTGCTGGAACCCGACCAGGTTACCGTGACTTTTCCGAACGGAACCTACGAGGTGCGTGACAATGACTACCGCTTGCTGAATACGCCGCAATTCAACAGTGATGTGCTGGAATCGGTGATGCGCGAAAACACGCGGTTTCACAAGTGATACTGGGGCTTTTCAGAAACTCGCTGGCGGCCCTGGGTGTGCTGCTATCGGTATCCGCCATGGCCGAGGTGTCGGTTGATACCGATTCGCTGCGATTACAATTCAACGGGCGAGGTGATTTACTGCGTGCGGAGGCCTGTTTTCCGGCCTGTTCTGAACACGATGCGAAAGTCCGCCTGCTGTCCGCGGGGCAGGGCATGCTGGTTTTCGAAGCGGAAGAAACAGAGGAGGTGCAGGTCTCGCGTATAACTGAAAACTCGCTTACGACCCTGTCTTTCAGCGATCTGTCCGGCGCTGTGCTCCGGCGCTGGCAGATCCCTGATAAGGGCTGGAAGATATCCGTCACCGCAAGCGCGGTCAGCAAAGCCATGCTGATGAGTGGTGAGGAATTCAGACCGCTGCCGTCGAGTGGTTTCGGTGATCTTCTGGAACAGACGCGCTACCTTGTTTTTGACGGTTATTCGGTGGAAACAATCGGCCTGGACGAAAGCGGAGACGAACCCGGTCAGGTCGACCGGGTAAGCAGTGACTGGTTCGGTTTTCGTAACCGGTTCTGGACCGCGCTGGTGTTGCCGGGATCGCCCTTGTCCATTGTTCCGAAAACCGGCCTCTCGGTGCAGGACGCGAATATTGAAATAGCGCCAACGCAACGCGACCAGGGCCTGGACCTTGAGCTTTATCTCGGCCCTATCGAGCCCACTGCGCTTTCTCAGTCGGCGCCCGAACTCGAAAGCCTGATGTACTCCGGTCTATGGTTCTGGTTGCGCTGGATATGCCAGGCGCTCTACTACCTGCTCAATTTCATTGCGATGGTGGTGCCGCAATGGGGCCTGGCAGTGATGGTTTTATCGGTGATGGTCGGTCTGTTGATGCGGCCATTGAGCAAGATCGCGGATCGTCTGCAGGACCAGGTTCACGAGATCGATGGCCGCCTGGCGCCGAAACTGGCTGCCATCAAGAAAACCTACAAGGGCCAGCAGCAGTCGGAAAAAATTATTGCGATGTACAAGGCGGAAAACGTACATCCGCTCTACAGCCTGAAAAGCCTGGCGGGTGTTTTCGTGGTTATCCCGGTTTTCATCGGTGCATTTGACATGCTGGCGGAAAACATACACCTGTCGGGTGAATCATTCCTTTGGATAGCCGACCTGTCGCATCCGGATGCATTCATGCAGTTGCCGTTTGAGTTGCCGTTTTTCGGCGGTTATCTGAACCTGCTGCCGTTTATCATGACCGGCTTTTCATTCATTGCCTCAAAAATGCACAGCCACCCGGCCATGGATGTGGCTCAACAGCGCAAACACTCGCGGAATCTCGTTCTGATGGCGCTGGGCTTCCTGGTGTTGTTTTATACATTTCCGGCAGGTATGGTTTTGTACTGGACTACGAATAACCTGATTTCGGTCATTAAAACACTGTGGAAAAAGCGCAGGACAGGGGATAATTGAACGCTACAGGCAGAAGGTTGCGAGCATGTTAAGTCAACAACAGATTGAACAGTTTCACCGTGACGGCTTTTTGGTTGTCCGGGGTATGTACAACCGCCAGGAGATGGATGAGATCACCCGTTGGACAGAGGAAGTTGCCAACTCACCCGAAAAACCGGGTCATTACATGATGTACTTCGAGGCCAGCAAGCAGGACGGTTCACGCATTATATCGAGGATCGAGGATTTCGTTTCTTTCCACGAGGGTTTTGCGCGGTTAATAACACGCCGCAGGATGCAACAGGCGGTCAGTGATCTTTTTGGGGAACCGGCGGTGCTTTTCAAGGACAAGATCAACTTCAAACTGCCTGGTGGCGATGGCTTCAAAGAGCATCAGGACGTACAGGCCGGTTGGGATGCCTACGGTAAACTGCATATCACCGCGATGGTTGCGATCGATGAAACCAACGCGGAGAACGGCAGTGTCGAAATGATTCCGGGCATGCATAAACGCGGCTTGCTTGGAAAGATGTGGGCGCCGTTGACCGATGAAGATACGGCCAACGCTGCTTACCAACCGGTTCATTGCCAACCGGGTGACGCGGTGTTTTTTGACTCGTATGCGCCGCACCGGTCCCTGCCGAACAAGACGGATAAATCACGCCGTGTGCTTTACATCACCTTCAACGCTGCCAGTGACGGTGACCGCAGGGCTGAGTATTATGCAG
Source organism: Lysobacterales bacterium (assembly GCA_036525655.1). GTDB lineage: Bacteria > Pseudomonadota > Gammaproteobacteria > Xanthomonadales > SZUA-36 > SZUA-36. The sequence goes on from DATCZY010000470.1 coordinate 7,705, forward strand.
ATAAACGTAAAAATTACCCCCCGGATATCGAAAGGGATCCGGGCAAAAACTATGCTTTCAAGGTGTGAATATGGATATTATCGAAGTACCGGTATCACCGGGTGAAGTGCTGGACAAGATCACCATCCTGGAGATCAAATCCGAACGTATCGGTGACGCCGGCAAACTGGCCAATGTGAGGCGTGAACTGGAGTTGCTGCAGGCATCGTGGCGGCGGTCCGTCAACGAGGATGAAACTGTGCGCCGCATCCATGACGAGCTGAAAACCATCAACGAAGCCCTGTGGGAAATAGAAGATGACATCCGTGATAAGGAGCGCGCGAGGGAGTTTGACCAGGTGTTTATCGAACTGGCGCGGAGTGTTTACGTCACCAACGACAAGCGTGCAAATGCAAAGAAAGAACTTAATCTATACCTGGGTTCAGAAATCGTAGAAGAGAAGTCATACCAGGACTATCAGTAGGTCCACATAAATTCATTCAACTTATCGATGACCTCTTTTGGCTCGATCAGGTCCATGACGCCGGGGAACTCTATGCGCTGGCCCCAGCGCAACTGCCCGGGTTCTTTATGGCGAAATTTTCGGGCGGCTTCGGTGTACTTGTCAACACACAGGCCAAGACTGTTGTAAGGTCCTGAGCGCTTGCTGGGTGTTGCTGCATAGAGGCCAATGACCGGCGTGCCGACACTCGATGCAAGGTGTGCCGGGCCGGAATCCGGTGAAATCACTACCTTCGCCAGCTTCAACAAGGCAACGGACTGACAGATCGTGTCCTTGCCGATGAGATTTTGCGGTTTGTTGTGCATGGCGGACTCAATTTCGTTACCGGTTTTTATTTCAAGCTCCGATGGTCCGCCGGTCAGCACGACACGCATGGACAGTTCGGATATCGCGTAGTCGGCCACCAGCGCATAACGCGTGGCCTGCCAGTTCCTCAGCGGGTGGCTTGAGCAGGGGCTGATCATCAGGATGGGGGCGCCATCACCCAGCACCTGTCTTGCCCACGCCATGTTTTCTTCGGAAACTGGAAGGTTCCACACCGGCGCTTCCGTGGGTATACCTAGTGCACGGGCAAATTCCAAAAATGCGTCAACCTGGTGTTGTTCGGGCAGGCTCCGGACCGACTCGTTGATGAACCACTGGTGGCGATCGCGCCAACGTGGTTTATCCCAACCGATCCGGCGCGGCGCCTTCACCAGCGTGCTGAGCAAATTCGCACGCGCGGCGACCTGCATATGCAGCAGGACATCAAAGGACCGGCCCTTCAGGGTTTTACGGAGTTGCAGGAACGCCTTAAAACCACCCTTCTTGTCAAACACCACGAACTCAACACCCGGCAGGCCGTTGAGCAGACGCGCTTCGAGCTTGCCGATAATCCAGGTGATTTTGGCCCGCGGCAGGTGTTTGCGTATGGCGTGAATGACGGGTACGACGTGGGTCACATCCCCGATCGCCGACAAGCGCATAATACAGATGGATAATTCAGACACCCAAAACCCCTGGAAGAGAGTAAATAACAAACAATCGCGACGCTGAGAGGCATATTGCACCAGTCGCCAAAATAAAAGCAAATGGCTTGCCAGGAAATTGCTGCCGCCAACAGCATTTGGAGGTAACAGGATAGGGCTTTGTGCTTTAGAATAAGGTACGTATGCAGCATGTAATACACAAGGAAAAATCATGGGCCGTCGCCTATGATGCGGGTCTGATGGAAACTCCCGGCGTGGAGTACTTCGATGTGGATTTCTGGCGTTCCCGGCAGGCATTGACCGGCCAGGCGATTGGCCGTGGCAGTGCATGGTTTATCGAGGCGCCTTTTGGGCCGGTCGTACTTCGGCGTTACCTGCGTGGCGGTTGGGCTGCATTGTTCAGCCGGGAAAGCTATTTCTTTACCGGTGTATCAAGATCCAGGTCGTTCAGGGAGTACAACCTGCTCATTGCATTGTTTACCAAAGGCCTGCCCGTGCCGCAACCCGTCGCCGCCCTGTGCCAGCACCGCGGTCTGATAGCAACCGGTGCAATCATGACGATGCGTATTGCAGCGACCAGGACACTCGCTGATGTTTTGAGTGGGGAAGGTCCTGACGTGGGTGTTTGGGCTAGTATAGGCAGATGTATTCGACGCTTTCACGAAGCCGGGGTCTGGCATGCGGACTTGAATGCCCGCAATATTCTTCTGGATGGTGAATCACAGGTGTTTTTGATAGATTTTGACCGTGCTCGTTTCACGCCCGGAGCGCGCATCGATGGAGAGGGTAATTTGAATCGATTAAAAAGATCACTGGCAAAGCTCTGGCCTGCAAACAAACCGTCCGCCCTGCAGTTGGCGTGGACTGAACTCAAGGCTGGTTATGATGGGTAATACTTT
>DATCZY010000471.1:0-4652 GCA_036525655.1 Lysobacterales bacterium
TCCAGGGTCGTATTGATGGTCACCGGCACCACCGCGCCATTTTCTGCGATCTGGGGTATTTTCAGATCAATCTTGTCCGTTGGTGTTATCGCCTCGGTACCAAGCCATGTCTTGAGGGCCTCACCGGCCGTTTTTGAAGCAAAGCTTGTTTGCGGCCATGCTGCAGCCAAAAGAATTCGCGGCAAACTTGCCAGCGTGAGTAACGCCAAACCGCCCCTCATTATCATTCTTCGCGTAATTTGCATTTGACTGTCTCCGATAAAAAGGGGTTGGCCCAAAGTGAATTTGAAAACCCTGCCACCCGGTTGGTTTCTTCCCGGCTAAGCCTGAGCCTCGGCCAGGCGGCGGCTTCCTGCTTTCGGGTCTCGTTTAGTTAACGTTCCATATATGATCAAAGAGGGTCTTAGCACAGGCAGATCAATCGCTTTCGGTGTTTTCCTGATCGTGTCCTGTGTTCATAACACCCTGTTTTTTTAGTTACCTCTTCTTAGGACGAATCATTGTTGCCATTTATTCCCCCGCCTCTCTTTTACCATTAAAAACGCCTTGAATTGAGGCGCAGGATGAACCCCGACTCACCATAATCAACTATGCGGTCATGTCCATGTCTGGTTTTCTTAAATGAGAACTTGATTATTTACCGATGCAAAAGCTGGAAAAAATCGCACCCAATAAATCATCGGGAAGATATTCTCCGGTTATTTCTCCGAGCGCTTTGTGCGCGAGACGCAGTTCTTCGGCCAGGGTTTCGGGTGCGTTGTATTGTTCCAGTTGCTGGTATCCGGTTCGGATGTGGTCCTGCGTTCGCTTGAGTGCGTCGAGGTGACGTGTGCGGGCTGAAAAAACACCTTCGTAGGTTTCAGAAGCACCGACGATAAGCTTGACCAGGTGCGTCAACCTTCCAAGGCCCTGCCCTGTTTTGGCCGAAACCCAAACCTGTCTCGTCTCTTCATCCATGGTGCTTGTAATATCGGTCAAATCGACCTTGTTATACACCTCGATACAGGGAATATGATCTGGAACCTCGGTTTTGAACACCAATTGCGGCGCAATTGCCTGGGTGGAATCTATCACCAGCAAAACCAGGTCTGCGCTCAGCACCGTTGCCCGGGCCCTGCGCACACCTTCCGCCTCAACCAGGTCGGTAGATTCTCGGATACCCGCGGTATCTGCGACGTGCACGGGCAGGCCATCCAGCGATATGTACTCACGCAAAACATCGCGCGTAGTGCCGGGAATATCCGTCACTATGGCGGAGTCGCGTCCGGCCAATGCATTCAAAAGGCTCGATTTTCCTGCATTGGGTAATCCGGCAATAGCAATATTGATACCGTCCCTTAATAACTGACCCTGGTGGGCCTGATCCCTTAATGCCTGGAGCAGCTTATCCGTCTTGTCCAGTCTTTCAAGAACATCGCTATCGGCCAGAAAATCAATTTCCTCATCCGGAAAATCCATCGCCGCTTCGACGAATACCCTCAGGTCAATCAGTTCCTGTTGCAGTTGATTAACCCGGTCTGAAAATACGCCTTCCAGCGAACGCTGCGCCGCTCGCGCTGACGCTTCGGTACCTGATGCGATCAGATCCGCAATCGCCTCGGCCTGAACGAGGTCCAGTTTGTTGTTCAGAAATGCCCGTTCCGAAAATTCACCGGGCCGCGCCGGGCGGGCGCCAAGCGCCATGACCCTGGACATCAGCATTTGAAGGATTTGCGGGCCGCCATGTCCCTGCAGTTCAAGCACATCTTCGCCGGTAAATGATGCTGGCGCGGTAAACAACAAAGCGATGCCCGAATCAATCGCCTGACCATGCTCGTCCCTGAAACGGGAATAGTGCGCTCTTCTCGGTTGCAGGGTTACATCAAGCATCTGCTCTGCAATGGATGTGCTCAACGGACCGGAAACACGGATCACCCCGACCCCGCCGACACCGGGCGGTGTGGCTATGGCGCAGATGGTGTCCGTTACGGTTGTTTCTGAGCTGTGACCTGTCATGGACACAGCTTAATGGATAAACGCGCCGGCGTTAACTGTTATCCGGCGGCGTCTATCTTTCTGGTGATATACCACTGCTGGGCAAGTGACAAACCCGCATTGGTTGCCCAGTAGAGCACCAGACCGGCCGGGAAAAAAGCGAACATGAACGAGAACGCAATCGGCATGAACTGCATGATTTTGCGTTGCAATGGATCCATGCCAGCGGTCGGCGTCAAGCGCTGGGTCAGCATCATGAAGGCCGCGTTAAGAACCGGCAAGACAAAGTAGGGATCACGCGCAGTCAGGTTGTCTATCCACAAGATAAACGGCGCCTGGCGCAACTCGACCGACTCCAGCAAGACCCAGTAAAGTGCGATGAAAATAGGTATCTGCACAAGGATGGGTAGGCAGCCACCCAAGGGGTTGACCTTTTCGGTCTTGTACATTTCCATCATGGCCTGACTCATACGTTGGCGGTCATCGCCGTAACGTTCTTTGAGTTGCTCAATCCGCGGTTGCAGCTTGCGCATTCTCGCCATGGAACGATATTGCGCTTCGGTCAGTTTGAAAAACAGAAGCTTGATAAGAACGGTCAGCAGCACGATGGCCCAACCCCAGTTGCCAACTATGCTGTGAATATGTGAAAGCAACCAGAACAGGGGTTTGGAAAATACCGTGAATATGCCGTAATTAACCGTATGCCCCAGACCTGGCGCCACTTCCTCGATCTCGTCCTGTAACTTAGGACCGACGTACAAGCGGCTTTCAAATTCATGGCTTGTACCCGCGGCCACTTCAACCACTGGTGATACGGCCCTGGCGATATAGCGTGGTGCGCCGTTGGGTGAGTAAACCTGGGTAGAGTACGTGTCCATTTCATCCTGTGGAGGAATCCATGCGGAGAAGAAATAATGCTGAACCATCGACAGCCAGCCGTTGCTGAAGCTGCGTTGATAGGGGTCGCTGGCCACATCATCAAAATCTATTTTTTCAAATTTTTCATCCGGGCTGTAAAAGCCGATACCAAAGAAGCTATATCTACTGGGATTTTGAAAGCCGCCGTCATCCCTGTTCTTGTCAACGGAGCGTTGCAGCTGGTCATAGCGGCTGCCGGCCCAGCTCTGGCCGCTTTGGTTGGAAATCGTATGGCGTACGGTTATGTCGTACTTGCCGCGCTTGAAAATAAGCGTCTTGGTGACCTGGATTCCATTATCGTCAGTCCATGTCATCGGCACACGAATTTCATCCGCTGATGCACCCAGTGTGTATTGCATGGCGTCTGCTTTATATGTGCTGGTATGGTTGGGCGCCGCCGCGCGGCTGAGCAGGCCGGATTGGGCAATGAACATCTCCGGTCCGGTGCTGCTGAATAAATCGACCTTGATTCCGGGCACATCCAAATCGACCGGGTAACGCAACAGTTTGGCGGACACTAAAGTGCCTCCAACCTGGTCTATTCCTACATCGAGCACATCGGTAGTAACGGTTATTAACTGGCTAGCGTTTGTCATTACAGGCTGCGTAACCGTATCCTGGCCGCCAACCATGGTGCTTGATTCGGGTGTAGGCAGATCGCCAACTGTTGGGGATGTACCGATTGGTGCCGGCGCTGGAAGTGCGTCAAGCGTTGTATTGGTTGCTACATTTGCCGGTTTTGACATTGGCTGCGGACCATAATCCTTTTGCCATTCGACCCACATCATGTAGGAGAGCACGAGTAACCCCATGAACAGCATCGGGCGAAGGTTTGCCATTATCTCTGTGTCCTTAATTGATCTGGCTGGATACCGATGTTCCGGTTTCCGGCTTTTTTAGTCAGTTTTTGCCAATGATTCGAAAGAGACTCATCCAGCGTTTTGTTACTTTGACTTGCGGCCTGTGCGGTCGGCAAAACAACAATATCAAGTGAGTTATCAGAGGTTGGCCCAAGCATGACTGAGCGAAAATTCTCCCGGATAACGCGCTTGATGCGATTACGCCCAACGGCCCTGGCACAGGCTTTTTTGGAAACGGCCATGCCCAGGCGGTTCTGTTGTATACCATTGTTCCGCGCCATAATCCTGAAAAATTCATCAGATGACCGGATAGGTTGCTGAAATACCACTTTGAATTGTGCTGGCTTGAGTAATCGCGACTGCCTGGAAAACTTCATCATTCCTGGCCTTTGAACGTTTTGTGCTTTATATACCTGGTCCGGTGCGCGTTTGAGTGATTTGCCCCGGATCCGGATTTACCGGATCCTGTTTTCGGGCTCTGTCAAGCGAATCCGGGCTAAACTACTTATGCACTTAAACGCTTACGGCCTTTTGAACGACGGGCGCTAATAACGGCACGACCACCGCGGGTAGCCATACGGGCGCGAAAACCATGGCGACGGGCGCGTATAAGAACACTTGGCTGAAAAGTACGTTTCATTTTTTTAGAACCTCAATAAATACTATTTTTAAGACCGCTTTTAATGATTTTACAGACAGTCGAGACAAGAGGCGAATAGTATCCCGCGTACGCATATTATTCAAGCAATTGGCGTAAGATATTTTCAATTTGCCTAAGACTGTTTACAACTGTAGCTAAGTTATCCACAGCGAGTTAGACTAAGGCCTAATCAGGATCGGTGGCTGTTCAAAGCCAGTAACGTCCGGTTAAACATAATTAAATTCTAAATAATTTTTTGA
>DATCZY010000472.1:0-2234 GCA_036525655.1 Lysobacterales bacterium
AGGCCCTTGCGTATTTCGAGGCAATGGGCGATCAACCATTTTTCAGCCTGATATTTTCATCCAGTAACCACAAACCGTTTGAGATTCCAGCCGGCAAGGTCGAAACGCGCGGTGGCCCGGAAGGTCCGCGTGATACGGCTGTGGCCTACGCCGATTATGCTTTGGGCCAGTTTGTGGCCATGGCGCGCGCGTCAAGCTATTGGGACAACACGGTATTCCTGGTGGTGTCAGACCACAACTCGCGTGTGAAGGGCGCCAACCTGATTCCCATCGAGCATTTTCATATTCCCGGGGTCATTATCGGCGGCAGCATAGAGCCCCGGCTCGTACCCGGTATCACCAGTCAAATTGACCTGTTACCCACCTTGCTATCACTGATGGGCGTAGATAGCCGGCACCCCGCGATTGGGCATGATCTGACACTGCCGCAATACGCACAGGGCGGCGGCCGCGCGCAGCTGCAATTCCATGATACCCAGGGCTGGATGGTGCCCGGCAAGGTTGTCATCATGCAGCCCAACCTGCCGATACAGTCCTATTCATACGAACCCGGCTCTAACCTTCAAGCTTTGACGGAAGCGCCTGTGGAACTGGAACAACAGGCATTGGCGCACGCCTTGTGGCCGGTCATGATGATAAAAAACAAGTCCTATCGCCCCTGAGGTTTTTGACCACAATTCGCGTCAGCGCCCCGTTTGATGTCGCAGTATTCGGCCCAGGCCCATAGTCGGCGCCGGCCGGGTATTCCGGTCATGGGCTTCTGATCTGCACAGGCCGGCTGGCCGGGGCCTAATGCATCGCCGGACGAAGTGCCAGTTTGACCGGGTTTAAACACAGCAGCAGGTTTCAGGTTGGAGTGTTAATATGTCCCGTGCCCGGCGGTGGTGGAGTGTGTTTATTGCCGGCGGGTTTTTTTATAAAACCAGGGGAGTCATGCAGGGAGAACCATGAGTACGTCATCAAAAAGGATTCTGATCACCGGTGGGGCAGGCTTTCTGGGCTCACATCTGTCTGAAAGACTGCTCAGCCAGGGGCACGATGTGTTGTGCGTGGACAATTTTTACACCAGCACCCGGCGCAATATCACCCACCTTCTCGAACACCCGAACTTCGAACTGATGCGCCACGATGTGACCTTCCCCCTGTATGTCGAAGTCGACCAGATATACAACATGGCCTGCCCGGCATCACCCGTGCATTACCAGCGTGACCCGGTGCAAACCACCAAGACCAGCGTGCATGGCGCGATAAACATGCTCGGTCTGGCCAAACGTACCGGTGCACGTATCCTGCAGGCCTCGACCAGCGAAGTGTACGGTGACCCCGAGGTGCACCCGCAAACGGAAAGCTACTGGGGAAACGTGAACCCCATCGGCATTCGATCCTGTTATGACGAGGGCAAGCGCTGCGCCGAGACCCTGTTCTTTGATTACCGCCGCCAGCACAATACGCAAATCAAGGTCGCCAGGATATTCAACACCTATGGCCCGAGAATGCTGCCCGACGACGGTCGCGTGGTTTCCAACTTCATCATGCAGGCCCTGCAGGATAACGACATCACCATTTACGGTGATGGCAGCCAGTCGCGCTCTTTCTGTTACGTGGATGACCTGGTCGAAGGCCTGCTCCGTTTAATGAACTCGAGGGAAGAATTAACCGGCCCGGTCAACCTCGGCAACCCCGGCGAATTTACGATCAGGGAACTCGCTGAGAAGGTTATACAAATGACGGGTTCCAACTCGAGATTGATTTACCAGCCGTTACCAGAGGACGACCCGACCCAAAGACAACCGGACATTACCCAGGCTAAAAAGGAATTGGGATGGGAGCCGGGCTTTACGCTGGATGAGGGCTTGAAACCGACAATAGACTACTTCCGAAAGTTTATATCCTGAATTAGCGCTTACCCGCACAAGCGCCTGCGAGGCGCTTAAATTGAAATTGGACGCCGGGCAACACCCTGGCGTGCTGCATTTTCACCGCCCTGTTCGCCAGCGCAACGCTAGCCGGATGCTGTGTAATCAGGATGGCGGTACGTTGCCCCAATAAGCCGCTGCATCCATCGGTGAAGTCTTCTTCGCCCTGGGGGTCGAACATGGCCGTTGCCTCCTCGAGGATGCGAATAGGCGGATCGTCAACAGGATTCTGGCCAACGACAGCCACCGCAATCCAGTGTGGCTGATGCCAGTTTGCCGGCTATCCACGGCTGGGTCAGGGCTGCCTGGCTATCGGGT
>DATCZY010000473.1:0-7271 GCA_036525655.1 Lysobacterales bacterium
GTTGATTTCCACGCCGGCTACACCATCGATGGATTCCAGCTTGGGCTTCACCGTATCCATGATGTACTGGCTGTAGTCCTCGATATTGCCCTTGGTGCCGGGTAACAACTGCACAAAGAACCAACTCAAGGCCTGGTTGGCGCCGCCGCCACCACCGCCGCCCATGTTGACGACCGGCGGATCCGAATCGGCGGGCATTGAAGGCAAACGGTTGAGCCTGCCAATGACCTCCATCAACGTCGCCTGCATATCGGTACCGAGGGTAAATTCCATGTTGATCCAGGCGCCACCGTTGAAGGCGTTGGAAGACATGACGTCCATACCCGGGAGACCCTGCAAAACCTCTTCCATCGGATCGAGAATTTCCGACTCGACCTCTTGCGGTGAAGCGGCACGCCAGCCTGCAAACACGCTGATCTGCGGCAGGTCGATATCAGGGAAAAGCTGGACGGGAAGATCCTTGAGGCTGAACAATCCAAACAAGGTAATGATGGCCACTGCCACGGCGACGCCGGCGGGGTTTTTAACGGCTCGTTCTGTGATACTCATCGCCCTGCAATTACTCCCAATATTTTTTATCTATATCCGGATTGGACGCCTGAAAAAGCGGGAACGTTACCAATCCATCGTTGTTATTGTGGAGATTAGAGCCTTGATAATTGGTTTGGTTGTGACCAAAGTCATGGGTTGCGGTGACTTGTTTTATGCCGGCGGTGAAGCGAACCGGATAGAGACCAAAGTCATCCGGTTTGAAGTCAACTGCCTCGGATTAGAGGCTTGAATAAGCAGTATCAGAACAAGAAATACAATAGATGGAGCCTTGAAAAATGCTGCTACTGATGCGGCAGACCCAACCGGTCCAAGAGCTCCGCCCAACGCGGATCGCCGTGGAGACTGGTGAGAAGCGGATCAAAGGCAATCGTGGACATCAAACTATCGTGTTGCTGGTAGGCGCGTTCAAGCCATGTAAAAGCGGCTTCTGAATCCCCGTGCCAGGCATAAATTGTGGCGATGGGATAAGCGGCCCACGATTGATTCTCCTGTATGAAGATGTCCAGCTTCTGTTGCGCTTCCACCTCGCGACCCAACGCCGGTAGAACGAGCATTCTGCCGATTTCCTGTTGCTGCGGATCGACCTCCAGCTCCAGTTCAGCCCAGGCCTCATCCAGCCGCTCCTGCTTCAACAGGATAATGGCTAATTGTGTATGCGTTCCCCAGTCTTCGGGATTCAATTCCAGCAATCGCCGGTAGGCGCTCTTGGCTTCTTCCAGGCGCCCTTGCCGAAATAACACATCGCCGACATTGTATAGAGTAACCAGGTCCAGAGGCTCGACTTTCAGTGTCTGCTGATAGTAATCCAGTGCTTTTTCCAGTGGCCCGGTCGCGCTGAACAGGTTGCCAGCAGCACCCAGTACTCTTGGATCTTCAGGTGCCAACGCAAGCGCTTTTTGAATGGTCGTTTCTGCACTTTGCCAGTCCCATTCAAATATGGACTGAATCAACGAGAGTCTTGCCAGCACCGTGGGCAGGTCCGGATTGAGCAACAACGCTTTATCGATCGCAGCCCGTGCCAGCACCAGGCCTTCATCACGGTTTCGGTACCCGCTGGTTGTCTGAGTCAGGTATGCGACGGACAGACTGGCCCACGCATCGACATAGTCCGGGTCAATCATTAACGCCTGGTTGAATGCTTCAATCGCTTTTTCAAAATTTTCCTTACCCCATTTCGCATACACATAACGACCCTTAAGCCACAGCGCATAAGCTTCAGGGTCAACCACCTTAGCTTTAGGCGCTTCACCCAGCAGTTCAATTTTAAGCGCCTCGACCACGGCCGCCGCAATTTCATCCTGGATGGCAAAAATATTGTCCAGCGAGCGGTCGTAGGTCTCCGACCACATGTGGTAGCCGTCCTCGGCCTTGATCAGCTGTGCGGTGATACGCACCTGGTTGCCCGCCTTGCGCACGCTGCCTTCGAGCACGTGGGCAACGTCAAGTTTTTGTGCAACGTCCTTGAGGTCGAATTTCTCACCCTTGAACTGGAAGGCCGAACTGCGTGAGGCCACCTTGAGTTCGGGAATTTTGGCCAGCAGATTGAGTAACTCTTCGGACAGGCCATCGGAAAAGTATTCCTGTTCGGCATCCGAGCTCATGTTGACGAAGGGTAAAACCGCGATTGAGTTTTCCGCTTTCGCCGGTACCTGCGCCACGGAACCTGAATTTTCTGATACGGCCTGTGTTGTTGCCTCCACCAGGGCGGCATTCCGGTCAGCCGAAAGCACAAACTTATCGTAGGCAAAGTAGGCCAGCGCCAGCACCAGCGCGCCGGTGATCAGGTTATTCAGCTTGCGGCTGGTCACATGGGTGATCGATTGGCTGCGGTCCACCTCGGACTCGCGCTTGAGACCTTCGGGTGTCATCTCAAACGCCCACGCGAAGATCACGGCAAACGGTAAGCCCATCGCCAGAAACAACATCAACACCTTGAACACCCAGTCGGGCGCCGTGATGTTGTTCAAAACCACGTCCGCGACCTGCATCACCAGCCACGCGACCACGATGTAGGCGATCGCTACCTTGAATACATTCCGGCGTTTGAGTTCGTTAAATAATGACACTTGCTGGCTTCTTGGCATCCATTGTCGCGATCAAGAGTACATGCATAAGAATAGAAGCCCGATCAGTCAAAGTCCAATCTAATCAGAAACCCATGATTCCGGGGCATCGGGGCAATTCTTTTATGAGTGCCTTTTGCACACATATACCTACCCGCTACGACATGAAAAGCCCTTTTTTTCCCGGCCCTGGCGGTAAAGCTTGAGTAATGGGGCACGGCAGGACTACACTTTCCAGTGCATGAGGAAATCCGCGGCGGAATGACCCAGATAGCCGCTCAAGCGACCGTTTGTGCCACCCGCTACCGGTATCAACCTGTGTAAGCCAATGTGCTGTCCACTAACTTGCTGGAGGGCGTCTATGAACATCATTGTCGCTGTGGATCTTTCCGCTGCATCTGAAAAAGTCATCTAATCCGCGCACGGCATAGCAGAACTCACCGGGGTCAGCATTTATGTACTGCACGTCGTTGAAACCGAACCGGACTACACCACTTTTGCCGCTATCCCCGAGGTTCAACGCAAAAAGGTCGCCAAGGACTTCCCGCGTGAATACGCCGCCGTGAAAGCGCTGGCCGAAAAACTGCAGGACGATGGCCTGGACGCGAGCGCGCTGCTGCTGCGTGGCTCCGCGGTGGAGACCACGCTGACAGAAGCCGACAGGCTGGGAGCCGGGTTAATAGTCGTGGGCACCCACGGACATACCGCGGTCTACGATGTGCTGATCGGCAGTTACTCGGCCGGTCTGATCCGCAAATCAAAGCTGCCGATACTGGTCGTGCCTGTTCGCAATTCCTGATTTCAGGTTTACGCGAACTGGCTTCTCCAGCCCCCACGACCGGCTTTTTCATCGGTATTCGAGTCTTCTCCCGACTCATCCGGGCGCTGCTTAATCGCGGGCGATCTAATCCCGCAGGCCAGTTAACCTCCGCTATCCGGAAAATTTCAGGGCACTAATTGACCTGGATCAATTAGATTAAAGTTACTTCCTTGAATGGTATTGCGAATCATTCTCATTTAAATTACGATCCTTCGCACTATTTCCCAAACGGTAAAAAGAGGTTATCTGAAATGCGATTCATTAATAAACCACTGACGATAATAGCGACGATCGCTGTGGTTTTTTTGCTTAACGCGCCAACCACCCATGCCCAGGTTAGCAACGCCGAGTTGCTCGCCAAGCTCGAATCCATGCAGCAACAGATCGACGAATTGAAACGTCAACTCGATCAAACCCAGGAAAAAACCGACGAGACCGATGCGAAGCTCGAAGCCGTTGCGGAAGTGATGGAAACTGGCTCGCCGCAGGTTGTCCAAGCCAGCCGAACGACGATTGGCGGATATGGTGAACTGCATTACAACAACCTCGATGCCAGGGATCCTGACAGGGATGTCGACATGATCGATTTGCATCGATTCGTACTTTTCTTCGGTCATCAGCTCAATGACAGGACACGCTTCTACTCTGAAGTTGAGGTCGAGCACGCTTTTGTCGCCGACTCCGGCGGAGATACGCCCGGGGAAGTGGAAATCGAGCAGGCCTTCGTGGAGTTTGACCTTCGACAGGACCTTTACGCCAAAGCGGGCTTGTTCCTGCTGCCCGTGGGCATCCTCAACGAGACTCACGAACCACCCACCTTTTACGGTGTGGAGCGCAATGATGTAGAGAACATCATCGTGCCCAGCACCTGGTGGGAAGGCGGCGTCGGGCTCAACGGCCGGTTCGGCTCAGGCTGGAACTGGGATCTTGCCTTTACTTCGGGCTTAAAAATGCCGACCGCCGGCGGCAGTGCTTTCAGGGTCCGTAGCGGGCGTCAAAAAGTCGCCGAGGCAAACGCCAGCGACGGAGCGATCACCGGTCGTCTGCGTTACCTGGGAATACCTGGTCTGCAGGCCGCGGTAACGCTTCAGTACCAGTTTGATCCATCGCAGGTCGCAAACGACGGCCTCGACTCTGGCACCCTGCTCGAAGCTCATATCGACTACCAACGTGACAGGTTTGGCTTACGCGCGCTCTATGCCCGCTGGGATTTCACCGGTGACGCCGTCGAGGCGGCGGGTGCGGACACTCAAACCGGTTGGTACATCGAACCCAGCTACCGGCTTAACGACAAGATCGGCTTTTATGCACGCTATGAAGATGTCGATGCGGCACGGTCCTCGGATCAATTTAACCAGTGGGAAGCGGGCCTGAACTGGTGGCCATCTAAAAATGTCGTGATCAAATTCGATTACCGTGATCGAAATCATGATCTTGACAGCGCCAGTGGCCGGGATTTTACCGGCATAGACCTGGGATTTGGCTACAGTTTTTAAACGATGTCCATCAGCCGACCCAAACTATTTGTCTTACTCCTCGTGACCCTGTCGTTGCCGGCACTGGTTTTCCCCGCTTCGGTCTATGAGACCCAGCCGGAATTTCTCTCCCGTGCATTTTCCGGATCGCCGCCCGAACCCGATATCCTCTGGCTCAGCGGCGATAGAAAATCAGCTGTCCGGCAGCTACTTGGTCATGATTACTCAGCTTTGCGCTTGCGCTACTGGTGCCAGCAAGACCGTTCTGCCTGGGTCCTTGAAGAAATCGGCAAGGAATTACCCATCACTGTTGGTATCATTGTCGAGAGAAACTACATCAGGAACCTGCGGGTGCTAACCTATCGCGAAAACCGCGGCGGCGAAGTGGCGACCGCTGCCTTTACGGACCAGTTTAATAATGCTGTACTTGAAGAAAACCAGCGCCTTGATGTCCCGATCGATGGTATTTCGGGTGCCACCTTATCGGTTCAGGCCCTGACCCGGTTGGCGGCCATGGCGCTTTTTCTGCACACCGAGAGCGAATGTAACGATGGCGCGTAAAAAGCCGCCACCTTCAGCGATGCGGCGTCTGCACCGTTCATTCGGTGCCGGCGCCGCTATCTTTGTCTTGTTCATGGTGATCAGTGGTATCACCATTAACCATTCAAACGGGCTCGGACTCGAACATCGGCAGGTGTCCCAGCCATTCCTGCTCGACTGGTACGGGCTTGGTAAACCTGACAAGGTCCTCAGCTTTGAACTCGGTGGTGACTGGCTGAGTTTTGCCGGTTCACAGCTGTACTTCAATGAAAAGCCCGTAGCGACCATCACCGACGGAGTCGGTGCAGTGGTTAGCGGCGACCTGTTGATCGCCGCTGGCCAGGATGAGCTGTTATTGCTCGACCACGATGGAAACCTGGTCGAGAGACTGCCCTGGGCGGCCATTGGCGCGACACCCATCGACGCCATTGGATTGGATGAAAATACCAATGTGCTGGTGAGATCGAGCGATGGGCTCTGGTCGTCTGATGCCGATTTAATCAACTGGCGTCAATCCGAAGACGGCATGGAAAGCCCACGCTGGTCAACTGCAAAAACCGCGGGTGAAGCCCTGCAAAAGGCCATCAACAGCGCATACCGCGGTGAAGGGCTGAGCTTGGAACGGGTCATACTCGACCTCCATTCCGGACGGATTTTCGGATCGATCGGTGTGCTCGTCTACGACCTGCTGGCGCTGGCCCTGGGTTTTCTATCGATCAGCGGCCTGGTCCTGTGGTTTCGCAGCCGGCGCAATGGAAAGCCCAAATCACGACGCGGTAAAGGGCGGACCCAATGAACCAATTCCTCCCAGGTCGGGCTACTGGCGAAGCGCGAAAGGTTTGCTCCCTGTGCCGGGCATAATCACCTAACGCACCGTCGGCAATGCCTTGAGTTTTTAAATGACTTAGGGCAACCATAAAAAATCGCACAGGTGTATAATTATTTTATGAAATATATGTTCCTGGCCATTTTTGTATTGCTCGCGGCGCAGCCTGTGCAGGTTTCATCGTGCCAAATGCATGATGCCCAACAAACAGCACACAGCGGTTCACACGACATGGGTCACGATGGTGAACAGGCTATGGATTGTTGTGATCACGAACCTGCAATGCCCACCCATCAGTGTGATTCAATGTTCCATTGCGGTTCATGTACGGCGGGTGTTGTAGCCTTTGCCTCTGCTGCGATCAATACAATATTCCAGACAGGCACCCATCTGTACCTGCCTGATACCGGCGAGCCATTAAGCAACTTCAACCCTCCTCCCTACAAACCCCCTATCGCCTGAACTCAGGGTGATTTGGACCGCCTTAAAGCGGTAATATCTGATTGTTATTTGTAACACAGGTTAACAACGACCTGTGGTGTTGTGGAGAATACGATGTACCAGTCCTTTGCCGATAAGGCATTCCGCCGTCTGTGCGCGGTGACGCTGCTGCTTTGTGGCGCAGATACCGTTTTTGCAGCTGAATTGAGCATTGAAGAAGCCGCTCAGCTTGCCTTGAAAGACGACTATACGCTGCAGGCCATCAATGCCCGCAGCCAGTCCATGTCCGAGCTGTCGGTAGCCGCTGAAAAACTGCCCGACCCGAAGCTCAAGCTGGGTTTCGCCAACCTGCCGACCGACAGCTTCAACCTCAGCCAGGAACCGATGACCCAGACGGTGATCGGCGTCCAGCAGATGTTCCCGCGCGGTCAGACCCGATCGCTCAACAGCGAACGCTTTAATGAATCCGTCGCCCGTCAGGACGCCGAAGCAGACGACCGGCGGTCGCAAATACTGCTCTCGGTGCGTGAACAGTACACGCAGGTCTTCCTGCA
>DATCZY010000474.1:0-2156 GCA_036525655.1 Lysobacterales bacterium
ATTATCGCGCCACAAGTGGCCGCGGACGCCTTGCCGGTGCTGGCGGAGAAGAAGAATGTGCGGGTGCTGGAATGCGGTGACTGGGACGATGTGCCGTTGCCGATGCTGGATTTCAAGCGTGTCAACGGCGGCCTGCTGGTGCAGGACCGCGACAATGGCATGATCACTGAAGCCGACCTGAAAGTGGTGACCGAACGCGCTCCAACCGAACAGGAACTGCACGACCTGATCTTCGCCTGGAAAGTGGCCAAATTCGTCAAATCCAACGCCATTGTCTACGCCAAAAACCGTCAGACTATAGGCGTTGGTGCAGGCCAAATGAGCCGCGTCAACTCCGCCCGCATCGCCGCTATCAAGGCAGAGCAAGCAGGACTGGAAGTGAAGGGCGCAGTGATGGCCTCCGATGCCTTCTTCCCATTCAGGGACGGCATCGACAATGCCGCCAAGGTAGGCATCAGCTGCGTGATCCAGCCCGGCGGTTCGATCCGTGACGACGAAGTCATCGCCGCGGCCAATGAACACGGCATGGCGATGGTATTCACCGGCATGCGTCATTTCCGCCATTGATCCCCAACAATAGCAGGGGCCCTGCTCCTGCTTTACCACTTTGATTTTGCGGCGATTGTGCCTTGCCGGTACAATCGCCGCTTTCATTTCTGGCAAGAGAATTAACCATGAATATTCTGGTCATCGGCTCCGGCGGACGGGAACACGCACTGGCATGGAAAGCGGCACAGGGCGAAGGCGTTGAAACGGTTTTTGTCGCCCCCGGCAATGCTGGAACAAGATTAGAGCCGGGCGTCCAGAATGTCGCCATTGAAGTCGGCGACTTCGCTGCACTGGCGAATTTTGCTGAGCAGAATAACGTCGCCCTGACCATTGTCGGCCCCGAGCAACCACTGGTGGATGGCGTGGTGGACTTCTTTGCCACACGTGGCCTGCGTGCTTTCGGCCCATCCAAAGGCGCCGCGCAACTGGAAGGATCGAAAGCCTTTACCAAGGACTTCCTGGCTCGCCACCAGATTCCCACCGCGGACTACCAGAACTTTACCGAGATCGAACCGGCTCTGGCCTATCTGCGGGAAAAAGGTGCACCTATCGTGGTGAAAGCCGACGGGCTGGCGGCCGGCAAGGGCGTGATTGTCGCCATGACACTTGAGGAAGCGGAAAACGCGGTGCGCGATATGCTGGCAGGCAACGCCTTTGGCGAAGCCGGACATAGGGTGGTCATTGAGGAATTCCTCGCCGGCGAGGAAGCCAGCTTTATCGTCATGGTAGACGGGAAACACATTTTGCCGATGGCCACTTCCCAGGACCACAAGGCTCGCGACAACGGCGACAGGGGTCCCAACACCGGGGGCATGGGCGCCTATTCTCCAGCACCAGTGGTAACCCAGGCCATCCACGACCGCATCATGGCGGAAGTCATCCGCCCCACCGTGGACGGTATGGCGGCCGAGGGGAACAGTTACACCGGTTTTCTGTATGCCGGGTTGATGATCATGCCCGACGGCACCCCCAAGGTGATCGAATATAATTGCCGCTTCGGCGACCCGGAAACCCAACCGATCATGATGCGCCTGCAATCCGATCTAGTGGCACTGTGCAACGCTGCACTGGATAAAACCCTCGACCAGTGTGAGGTGAATTGGGATTCCAGGGCGGCACTGGGAGTGGTGCTGGCCGCCGGCGGCTACCCCAATGACTACCGCAAGGGCGATGTCATCTCCGGGCTACCCACCAAAGAGATGGAAGACCAGAAGGTTTTCCACGCTGGCACCAAAGAGGTGAACGGACAGGTCACCACCAACGGCGGCCGGGTACTGTGCGCTGTAGGCCTGGGAAACTCAGTTCTTGAAGCGCAGCAACGGGCCTACGACCTGACCCGACAGATATGCTGGGATGGCGTCTACTACCGCACCGATATCGGCTACCGCGCCGTGGCGCGAGAACAAGCTGAGTAATGTATCTGCCATAAAAAAAGCCCGGCTTATTGCCGGGCTTTTTTATCCTTTAATCACACCCGTACAAGGCTTCGCTCTTCTGCCCACTGGCGCAATTGCGCCAACTGCAAACCAAAATCAGCACGTCGCAAGCCATCCGTAACAGTCCATTGGAACAGTGGCTTATCGCGCTGACGAGCCACGCGCAATAAC
>DATCZY010000475.1:0-4263 GCA_036525655.1 Lysobacterales bacterium
CGGCAAAAAGACCGGCAGCAAGCAACCGGGTTTGTGGCGGCGCCTGTTCCGGCTGCTCATGCTGCTGGTGGGGCTTGGCATCGGTGTCGGCATACCCTGGGTGGTCTGGCTGGATATGCAGGTTCGTGATGAATTTGAGGGCCGGATCTGGGACATACCCAGCCGGGTATACGCGCGGCCGTTGAGTCTATACAGCGGTCAGTTCATCACCATGCGCTCGCTTTTGACCGAGCTTAAAGCCGCGGGATATCGCCAGGTGTCAGCGCCGGCAGCCGCCGGCACCTACTCCGTGAACGGCAATAGTTTCGAAATCCATCGGCGTGCATTCACATTCGAGGATGGGCCGGAGCCCTCAATCCGCTTTCGGCTGCAGTTGGGCGGTGATTCACTGGCAAGCTTGCGCAAGGCCTCCACAGCCGAAGACCCGGGCCTGCTGCGGCTGGACCCGGCCGAGATCGCTTCGATTTACCCCCTGCACGATGAAGATCGCACGCTGATTGCACTGAAGGATACGCCGGAGTTGCTGGTCACTGGTCTGCAAGCGGTGGAAGACCGCCAATTCAAACACCACCACGGCGTGGCATTGCGCAGTATTGCACGTGCTTTTCTGGCCAATCTGAAAGCGGGCCGGACGGTGCAGGGTGGCAGCACCCTGACCCAGCAGCTGGTCAAAAATTATTTCCTGAGCAGTGAGCAGACCTTATTTCGCAAGGTCAATGAAGCCATCATGGCCGTGTTGCTGGAATGGCATTATGACAAGGCACAGATTCTCGAGGCCTACATCAACGAGATATTCCTCGGTCAGCAGGGCAAGCACGCCATACATGGCTTTGGCCGCGCCAGTGAGTTTTATTTTGACCGTCCCCTGCAGGATCTCGAGCCAGAACAGACCGCCTTGCTGATCGGCCTGGTGCGCGGTGCGTCACTGTACAACCCGCGGCGCAACCCGCAACGTGCGCTGGAACGCCGCAACCAGGTGCTGGATATTTTTGTCACCACCGGCCTGATGTCGGACAGCGAGGCCAAAACAGTAAAGGCGAGGCCACTGGGGGTCACGGACGAACCGCGCTCCGGCGGCAGCCGTTTTCCGGCGTTCCTTGACCTGGTCAAGCGTCAGCTGAGGCGCGACTACCAGCCATCCGACCTGAGTTCCGAGGGCTTGAAAATTTTCACAACGCTGGCGCCATCGGAGCAGGAATACGCCCAACAGGCGGTTAGCCGCGGACTGGAAGACCTGGAACAACGCGGTTTACCGGCCGACCTGCAGGCCGCGCTGGTGCTCGCCGATGTCGCCAGCGGTGAGGTCCGCGCGCTGGTCAGTGATCGCGTCGCGGGTCGCAATGGCTTCAATCGTGCGCTGGATGCGCGCCGGCAAGTTGGCTCGGTCATCAAACCGTTGATCTATCTGTTGGCGCTCGAGCACGATGCCGATTACAACCTGATTACCCCTGTAAAAGACGAACCCATATCACTGCGCCAGGCGGATGGAACACTGTGGTCGCCGGAGAACTATGACCACAAGTCGCATGGTGAATTGGCGCTTATGGATGCGCTGGTTCACTCGTATAATCAGGCAACGGTGCAGGTGGGTCTGAATGTCGGTGTTGCAAACCTGATCCGTAAGATCGAGCAAATGGGCGTCGATGTCGATATTCCGGCGGTTCCAGCGACTTTACTGGGTGCGGTCGAGTTGACGCCCCTCGAAGTCACGCAGATTTACCAGTCGCTGGCCGCGGGCGGGTATAGCGTACCGTTACGCTCGGTCACGGCCGTGCTGACACCGAAGGGAGAATTATTGAGCCGTTACCCGCTGAGGTTTATGCCGCTCGAGAACCGTGATGCCGTTGCCCTGCTGAATTTCGCACTGACACGGGTCGTGGAGGAGGGTACGGCAAAATCTTTGCACCAGTTGCTTGGAAATGACACCGTGATCGCGGGCAAGACCGGAACCACCAATGAAAGGCGCGACAGCTGGTTTGTCGGATATACTCGCGACCGCGTTGCGGTTTCCTGGGTGGGGCTCGATGATAATCGCCCGGCCGGTGTTACCGGAGCCAATGCCGCCATGCGTGTCTGGGCGGGGTTATTCCGGCAGTTATCCATTGAGGCGGTTGATTTACGTATGCCCGATGGTGCAAATTTTGTCTGGGTCGATAAACGGCAACAGGCATTGACCGGCCCGTCTTGCCCCGGTGCAGTGCAAATTCCGTTCATTGAAGGTTCTGAACCCTTGGAAAGCACGGCGTGTCTGACAAAACAGGATGACAAAGACAGTAAGTCTTTATGGAGAAAATGGTTTGGACGCAAAGATTAAACTGCTGGCAGTTTTGATCCCTCTATTGCTGGGCGCATGTAGCAGTCAGCCACCGATTCCGGCCGGGGACCGGGAGGTCAACGCGCGGGTCAGGGAACCGGCCAGCCAGGACAGTGCGGGTGTGCAGGTGTACTCTTTACAGAACCCGGCGGTGAAACAGCTGACGGCCCAGGCGTCGGATGCCGAGCACGCCGGAAACTTCGACCAGGCCAGCGCCTTGCTGGAGCGCGCACTGCGCATCGAGCCGAGGGACCCGCAGTTGTTGCAGCACATGGCGGAAATCAAGTTACAAAAGGAAGATTATCAGCAGGCTTTGAATTTTGCCGTGCGCTCGTATGACATCGGTCCCCGCGTGGGTGAAATCTGCAGCAGGAACTGGCGCACCATCAGTGTGGCCAGGGAGCACCTGAACGACTCCAACGGCGCCAGCGATGCTGAAGAGCGCGCAACCCAGTGTATGAATACGCGACCCAAGGGACTCTGAGTAACACCAGTGCCGGGCTCAAAAGAAGGGAGTGCGCAACTGCTGGATTCGGGTGGTCCGTTTGAATCGGTGCTGCCCGGGTTTGCGCCGCGCCAGGAGCAGTTGCAACTGGCCGCCGCGATTGAAAAAACCATTGCATCGGGCGGTACGCTGGTAGCCGAGGCCGGAACCGGTATCGGCAAGACCCTTTCCTACCTGGTGCCGGTGCTCAAGGGCAATCAACGCACGATCATTTCGACCGGCACCAAGACGCTCCAGGACCAGCTGTATTTCCGTGATCTGCCGGTGGTCAAAAAGGCGCTTGGCAGCACGCTTAAAACCGCGCTTCTGAAAGGCCGTGCCAATTACCTCTGCCTGTACCGGATGGAGCAGGCCCGCAAGGACGGCAGGTTGCCATCGAGGGATTCCATTAGCGAGCTGGAAGCCATAAGGCAATGGGCGCCGACCAGCGTGGATGGCGATCTTTCGATCTCTTCGGTCATGGCCGAGGACAGCGAGCTTTGGCCGATGGTAACGTCGACCGCCGATAACTGCCTGGGTTCGGATTGCCCCGATTTTGAAGCCTGTTTTGTCGCGCGTGCGCGGCGTGAAGCACAGGATGCGGACGTGGTGGTGGTCAATCATCACCTGCTATTTGCGGACATGGCGATCAAACAGAGCGGGTTCGGAGAGGTTTTGCCCGGCGCGTCGGTGTTTATTGTCGATGAAGCACACCAGGCGCCCGAAACGGCCTCGCAGTTTTTCAGCTCATCTATTTCCACCCGGCAGATTTCCGACCTGTGCAGTGACCTGTTGGCCGAGGCCGCCGAGACCAGCGGCGGAATGGCGGTGGTCCGCGACGAGGTGGCCCATTGCCGCCAGATGATCAAGGAATTCCAGCTGGCCTGCCATGATTGCCTCGAAGACCGGGGAACATGGGACGACATGTTGAGCCGGTCTGAAGTGGTGAATGCCCTGCAGGCCCTGGATGCGGCGGTGGGTGCGCTGAAGCCGGCAGCCGAATCATTGCAGGGCGCGAGCCGCGGTTTGGATGCGGGTTTACAGCGTCTGGCCGAAATACTGGCGCATTTTGACCATCTCGACAAACCCGTTCCCGCTACGGAGGTGCGCTGGTTCGAGCGCCGCGGAAAAGGGGTTTCGATCCATACCACGCCGTTGGATATCTCGAACCTTTTTGCCAGTTTTTGCGAGCAGTTGGATGCCGCCTGGGTGTTTACCTCGGCAACCCTGTCCGTCAACGGCGGTTTCGATCACTTCGTACGCCAGTTGGGTCTGCAGGATGCCGAAACGCTGAATCTCGATTCGCCTTTTGACTACCCGAACCACGCGTTGATGTGGCTGCCTGACGATTTACCCGAGCCGCGCGAGCCGTCATTCGTACCCGAGCTTCTGGCCCGGGTGCGCCCGGTTCTCAAGGCCAGCAAAGGCCGCGCATTTATACTTTTCACGTCGCACAGGGCATTAA
>DATCZY010000476.1:0-7977 GCA_036525655.1 Lysobacterales bacterium
CACCAACTGCGAATATTCCTTGACCAACTCACTGATATAGCCCAGTTGAAGCCTGCGGGCGCGTTTGCCCAAGGCCAGGTGCATGATACAGATCAGCAAAGATTCCCGGTTGGTCGGCAGTTCCACCAGCATGGCCCCGCGCCCCCTCAGACCGGGTAGCTTGTGCTCGTCAATGGCATGCGGGCGAACCCGGCAAAGCACGCCGTTACTGTGCTGGGCAATTTTGCCCAGGCTGCGGTTCACCTGGCGGTACCAGTAGGGAAAGCGTGCACGGTGCGCGAGGTATTCCGTCTGGTCGAGGAAACCGGTACGCAGGCTGCCGGAATCAACTTCCTGCAAGCCCACCACGTCATAGTTCTGGACCAGATCGGCGATCCGGTTCAAATTTGAAATGCGTTCCTTCAGCGGCAGCAGGTGCTTCCAGCTCTTGGTCACATACTCGTGAAAATCCTGCGTATCGACCCCGGTCTGGATATTGAAACTTAGCAGACTCAGCGTATTGCGCGCAGCCCGTGGTACCGGATCCGTCGTAGTGGTTATTTCTCTGATTTCCATGCTTCAGCTTAAGGCAATGATTGCAGGTCAAAGTTCAGGGCAGCCATGAAATATGGCAAAACATTGATTAATTGATCAACTAATATATAGCAAAACTACCGTCCGCGGAAACGTCCGGTAACCTTGTCCTGCCGAACATTCAATATATTTCTGCTAGGTCAGCAACTCACCCAGGCAATGTTCAACAATATCAATTCCCTCGGCGGCCAATTCATCTGAAATGGTCAGCGCCGGCAGGAAACGGATCACGTTGCCGCGTACGCCGCAACTCAACAGGATAAGTCCGCTCTGCCATGCCCTGGTCACCAGCGACTTGGTCAGTTCGGCATCGGGTTGGTCCGGATTGCCATTTTTCACCAGTTCCATGGCCATCATGGCGCCACGGTCGGTGCGGATATCACCGATGACATCGGGGTGTTTCTGTTGCAACTGAGACAGCCTGCGTGCAAACAAGGCGCCGATCTGGTTGGACCGCTCCACGAGCTTTTCTTTGGCAATGACATCGATGACGGCCAGCGCAGCGGCGCAGCCAATTGGCGAACCGGCATAGGTTCCCCCCAATCCACCGGGTAATGGCGCATCCATGATATTTGCTTTACCGATAACGGCCGCCAGCGGAAAGCCACCGGCCACACCCTTGGCGACGGTCATCAGGTCTGGTTCGACACCCGCGTATTCGCAGCAGAAATAGCGGCCGGAGCGGGCGAATCCCGATTGAATTTCATCTGCGATCATAACGATGCCGTGCTCATCGCACAGACGGCGCAATGCCTGCAGGAATTCATTTGGCGCGGGGTAAAAGCCGCCCTCACCCTGTACCGGTTCAACGATGATCGCCGCGACGTCAGCCGGGGCAATTTCCACCTTGAACAGGGTATCCAGCGCTTCAAGGGACTGCTCGGTGGTGATGCCGTGATACCCGATCGGGAAAGGCGCGTGGTAAATTTCTCCGGGAAACGGGCCAAACATGTATTTGTAGGGTGTGACCTTGCCGGTTAAACCCAGGGCCATCATGGTACGGCCATGAAACGCGCCGTTGAATGCAATGACCCCCCTGCGCCCGGTAAACGCCCGCGCGATCTTGATGCTGTTTTCAACCGCCTCGGCGCCGGTGGTGACAAAAACCGTTTTCTTCGGTGTATTGCCCGGTGCGAGTTCGTTCAGTTTTTCCGCCAACTCGACCGCAGAACGGTAAGGGGTAATACCAAACGCGGTATGGCTGAAGCGCTCGAGCTGCTGCTGCACGGCCGCCGTTACTTGCGGGTTTGCGTGCCCGGTGGAACATACTGCGATACCGGTCGCAAAATCGATGTAGCGCTTGCCTTCCACATCCCACATCTCGGCGTTTTTGGCACGTTCAATAAAAACCGGGGCCAGGTTGCTCTGGGCGCGTGCGATCGCGTCATCCTTACGCGCCTGCCAGTCAGAATTACCTGGCGCCGGCGCGGTCGTTGTCTCTCTTAAGTCGCTCATTTATCAATTCCACCCATGCACATGTATTTAATTTCCAGGTAATCATCCAGACCATATTTTGAGCCCTCACGGCCCTGCCCCGATTCTTTCACACCTCCAAAAGGCGCCATTTCGTTGGAGATAATGCCTTCGTTGATACCGACTATTCCGTATTCGAGCCCTTCGCCCACCCGCCAGACGCGACCGATGTCGCGTGAATAAAAGTAACAGGCGAGACCAAACTCGGTGTCGTTTGCCATCGCGATCGCTTCAGCCTCTGTGCTGAATTTAAACAACGGCGCAACCGGCCCGAATATTTCCTCACGGAACACCTTCATGTCCTCGGTGACGCCGGTCAGGATGGTGGGTTCAACGAAACTGCCGCCCAGGGCGGCGCGCTGTCCACCTGCAATGACGCAGGCGCCCTTGTTGACCGCGTCGTCGATGAAGCCCATGACGTCTTTTGCCGCGCCCTCATTGATGAGCGGGCCGATGGTTACGCCATCATCCCTGCCATTGCCAATTTTGAGTTTCCTGACGGCGGCCACCAGTTTCTCGGCAAAGACATCATAAATACCCTCCTGTACCAGGATGCGGTTGGCACACACGCAGGTCTGGCCCGAATTACGGTATTTGCTCGCCATCAGGCCCGCAATGGCGGCGTCCAGATCGGCATCGTCAAACACGATAAACGGCGCATTGCCACCCAGTTCCATCGAAGTCCGCTTGACGGTTGCGGCACACTCGGCCATCAACTGCTTGCCCACGGGTGTCGAGCCCGTGAAGGTCAGCTTGCGCACGCTCGGGTTGGAGGTGAGCTCCCTGCCGATTTCCGCCGTCCTGCCGGTCACCAGGTTGATAACACCCGCCGGCACACCGGCGCGTTCGGCCAGCTCTGCAAACGCATAAGCCGAAAGAGGGGTTGCATTGGCCGGTTTGCAAACAACCGTGCAGCCCGCAGCCAGCGCCGGGGCGATCTTGCGGGTCAACATCGCATTGGGGAAGTTCCAGGGTGTGATACACGCGACTACACCCACAGGTTGCTTGATGACCACCAGGCGCTTGTCGTTCGAGGCATGCGGAATGGTGTCGCCGTAAATACGCTTGCACTCTTCCGCAAACCATTCGATGTAACTTGCGCCATAGGCAATTTCACCACGCGCCTCGGCCAGCGGTTTACCCTGCTCGGCGGTGAGTATTTGCGCCAGGTCTTCCTGGTTCTCCATCATCAGGTTAAACCACTTGCGCAGGATAGCCGACCGGGCCTTGATGGGCGTCTGGCTCCATCCGGCCTGTGCGGCTTGCGCGGCTTCAATGGCCCGCCGCGTTTCGGCGCCGCCACAGTTTGCGACCCGGGCGATCACCTCGCCGGTGGCCGGGTTCAGGACATCCAGCGTTGTTCCCTGGTCCGCGGCGGTCCATTGGCCGTTGATGTAAGCCCCGGTTTTCAACAGGCGACTGTCCGTTATAGGAATGCTCACAATTTAGTCCTCCATAAATTCTCTGATGATGTCATCCGCAGGGCTTTTCAGCGTAATGGACATCGCTGTATTTTACACGGCAAGGATAACTGTAAATATTTCTCGCATATATCGATATTTATTTGTATCTTCTGTGAAATATTCTCACAAGGAACACACATGCTGGACCGACGCACACTACCCTTGTCTGCACTGCGTGCGTTTGAAAGCGCAGGCCACCACCTCCACCTGGGTCGCGCCGGTGAAGCACTGGGTGTGACCCACGGCGCCATCAGTCACCAGGTGCGGGCGCTTGAGCAGTTGCTCAAGGTCAAACTCTTTGTCCGCAGCAATAACCGCTTGAAGCTTACCAGCGCCGGAGAACGCCTGCTGAGCGCAGTGCGGGAGGGTTTTGACAGCATTGTCGAAGGCGCCCTGCACCTGGACCCGGACAATCTGACCGGCACACTTGTCATCGCCTGTACCGAGTCTGCCGGGGCAAGCTGGGCCGTCAGGCACATCGGCGAATTCCAGCTGCAATACCCGCAAATCAGTATACATGTTGTCGCCATAAAACCCAGGCAAAAAGACATTCCACGCGAGGTTGATGTCGCGATCTGTTATGGCAAACCCGAAGCGGGTGGCAGGCAACTCGAGGAACTGGTCTCACCACCTGTCTACCCCGTTTGCAGTCCACAGACCCTGCACGGCCTGCCCGCCATCACCCGGCCTGAACAACTTACCCAACTGACCCTTTTGCACGATGCTCAGAACAGTTGGTCTGACTGGTTCGCGTCCCAGAATGTGACCATACCCGATAGCCCGAGGCAGATACACTTTAACAGCACCAACCTTTCCCTCACCGCGGCGCGCCTTGGATATGGCGTCGCACTGTGTAATACGTTTGAAATCCAGGAGGACCTGCGCCAGGGCCGCCTGGTCAAACTGCTGAAAAAGGGAGTAAACGAGTCTCACAACTACTACCTGCTAAGTAACCAACCGGAGCGAAGGTCATTGCGTGCGCAACTGTTCGAGGACTGGATAAGGATGCAAACCACCGAAGCTGCCCGTCAGCGGGGTGCGGGTGTTCAATATCGCGGGTAAAATCCCATCATGAGCAGCAGGAATTCCCTACTCGAGTCCATACGCAACGGCCTGAACGAATCCGTCGGAGAGCCGGATGAACTGCGGTGGGCGCGCGACCTGCCCGGTGGCGATATCAACCAGGCCGGGCTGATCCAAAGCGCAGCTGACCGCTGGTTTGTCAAATACCGCAGCAACGCCCCGGCAGGTATGTTCGAGGCGGAAGCAAAAGCCTTGAATGAAATAGCTGCAAGCGGCTGCATCAAGGTGCCAAACCCGGTTGCATGGGGCACCGAAAGCGGCACGGCATGGCTGGTGCTGGAATACCTCGAGCTCACACCCCGCGGTCCGGCTGCCCTTCTCGGTGAACAATTGGCGGCCTTGCACGCTGTCACCTCCGACAGCCACGGCTGGTCAATGGATAACTACATCGGCACCACCCCGCAGCTCAACCGGCGTTGTGGCAACTGGACCGAATTCTGGCGTCAATGCCGTCTGCAACCACAACTGGCAATGGCACGGAACCATGGCTTTGGCAGCCGTCTGATTGACCGCGGCGAACGCCTGCTGGAAGTGCTGGAGCAATTGATGCAGGACCACGTACCCGTTGCATCACTGCTGCACGGTGATTTATGGGCAGGCAACAAGGCCTTTACCACGACCGGCCAACCGGTGATTTTCGATCCCGCCAGTTATTATGGCGACCGTGAAACCGATATCGCGATGACCGAGCTGTTTGGTGGCTTTGAAGCGGCGTTCTATGCTGCCTACCAGGCACACGCAGCGTTGCCCGCCGGTTACCCATTGCGCCGGGAACTGTATAAACTCTATCACGTGCTCAACCACCTCAACCTGTTTGGCGGCGCCTATCTCAACCGCTGTGAAAACATCATTGACAACTTGCTGGCACAGGTAAAATGAGTCAATCGTCGCGGAAAAAAATGAAAAACCGACATGCTGTAAAAACCCATTACGTCGCCTGCAACCTTTGCGAAGCCATTTGTGGTCTCGAGATCAAACTCGAGAATGGACAGATCAAATCCATTAGGGGCGATGAGCAGGACCCTGCCAGCAAGGGACATATCTGCCCGAAGGCGATTGCATTACAGGATATATACAACGACCCCGACAGGCTGCGTAGTCCGATCAGGAAAACCGCGGACGGATGGCGGAAGATTTCCTGGAAACGGGCGTTCGACGAGGTCGCCGCCGGCTTGAAAAGCGTTCAGGACAAACATGGCCGCAACGCGGTGGCGGTGTACCTGGGCAACCCCACGGTGCATAACCTCGAAGCCCTGCTGTTCGGCCCGGAATTCTTCCGTACATTGCGCACGGGAAACCGTTATTCGGCGACCTCGGTCGATCAACTGCCGGAACAACTGGTGTCCCTGCTGATGTTCGGTCATGGCCTGTTGATCCCGCTGCCCGACCTGGACCGCACCGCATTCCACCTCATCTTTGGCGCCAACCCGGTGGTATCCAACGGCAGCATGATGACGGCGCCGGGCGTAGCTAAACGTCTGAAGGCGATTCGCCAGCGCGGCGGCCAACTGGTGGTGGTCGATCCGCGCAGAACCGAAACCGCCGAAATTGCCGATCAGCACCTGTTTATCCGGCCCGGTAGCGATGTGTTCATGCTGCTCGCCATGCTGCAGGTGGTGTTCAATGAAAAGCTTCAGACACTGGGCAGCGTGGCCGGCTATACCAGCGGCTTGGAGATCATCGAAACACTCGTACAGGATTATCCGCCGGAGAGGGTGGCGCGCATCACCGGAATTGAAGCGGAGACATTGAAAACCCTGGCGAGGGACTTCTGTGCGGCCCAAAGCGCAAGCTGTTATGGCCGCATCGGCGCCTCCGCCCAGCAGTTCGGCAGCCTCACCCAGTGGTTGATCACGGTGCTGAATATCGTCAGCGGCAACCTGGACGTCGCCGGCGGAACGATGTTCAGCAAGCCCGCGTTCGAGGTCGTTAGCGCGCGCAAAGCCGGTAAAAAGGGCTTTGCCGATCACCACAGCCGGGTCAGGAACCTGCCCGATTTCAACGGTGAATTTCCGGTGGCGACGCTGGCGGAAGAAATCATCACCCCGGGCGAAGGACAGGTACGGGCACTGGTTACCAGTGCCGGCAACCCTGTCCTGAGCACCCCTAACAGCAGGCAACTCGATACGGCGCTGGGAGAACTTGAATTCATGGTTTCGATCGACATCTATCTGAACGAAACCACTCGCCACGCCAATATCATATTGCCACCACTCACAGGGCTGGAAAGACCCCAGTACGACGTCGTTTTCCAGGCGCTGGCCATACGCAATGCCGCCAAGTACTCGCCGCCGGTATTCAAGGCAGCAAGGGAACAACGCTCAGACCTGCAGATCTTTACCGAGTTGGGCTGGCGTATGCAAAAGGGTAACCTGTTTCAGAAGGCCGGCGCTTGGGTCAGGAAGAAGGCACTGCAGCGTCTTGGCAGCGAGTGGGTCATCGGACGAAAATTAAGGCAGGGCCCCTATTACAAGTCACACGGCCTGGATCTGAGAAAGCTCAGAAACAACCCGCATGGTGTCGACCTCGGACCGTTGCAGCCGTGTCTGCCGGAGCGGTTGTTTACTGCTGACAAAACCATCCAGCTCGCGCCACAGGAATTCGTCGATGAAATGAAACATCTCGCGGATTTCTTTGCCGCGGATGAAATGGTTTTGAAACCGCCGGAGTTTGACCTGCAACTCATTGGCAGACGCGACCCGCGCACCAACAATTCCTGGTTGCACAACAGCCGCAGACTGGTAAAAGGCAAAAACCGCTGCGTGGCGTTGATTCACCCGCAAGATGCCGAATCCCGTGGACTCATCGATGGCGACGTCGCGCGGGTCAGCTCCAGGGTAGGCAGCGTAAGCATCCCCATCGCGATCAGCGACGAGATGAAAGCGGGGGTCATCAGCATCCCCCATGGCTGGGGTCACGACGTCGACGGTATCAACCTGGGTGTCGCGCAACAGCACGCTGGGGTCAATACGAACCAACTCACCGATCATCAATTCCTCGACAGTTTATCGGGTAACGCGGCCCTGAACGGCATCCCGGTGTCGCTCACCAAGGACGTCGGCCAGGGACCCGGCTGACAGGTATACCGTTTCGCAGGTTTTTTGAAGTTCCTAGAGGTTCTCCACGCTCACGGACTCGACATAAACGAGTTCGCAGGCGCCATCACCGCTGTCCGTGCGGGACATTGACGAGCGCCAGTGCCAACCCGAGTCGTGATCGACATCGACCAGGTAACCCCGTAACACAACGACATCACCTACGCGTAATTTCTTCAATAACCGTTCGATGCCCTTCCCCGCCGGTATCATGTGCATATTGCTGCTGCTGGCAACCATCAACTGTTCCGGCACCGGTGGCGGTAATTCATACTTTGTGCGGTACCAGC
>DATCZY010000477.1:0-8478 GCA_036525655.1 Lysobacterales bacterium
TGGAGTTCTCTGTTGAAATCGAAGATGTTCCCGTCGGTTCCTATACTCTGAAAGTAGGTGGCATCGAGGAGGGCAACATCGAAACATTCGAAATGCATGATGGCGAGGTCTTTGGACATATTGAATTCAGGGACCCCGAGGTCAGCGGTCGGAAGCACCTGGATTTTGAACCCAGGGGACAGAAAATTGAGGTCGGTCAGGGTGACATTGTCATCCTCGAGGGTAACTTGCCCGCGGAGTAAGCCTCTGTTTCCATGAGATCATAGGTGATTCATGGTGGACCTGTGTTAGAGAGAACTGCCGGAAAAAACGGGGGTTGCTATCATGGCGAGCCTTTTCCGTTATGCGGACCAAGGCTGTAGGCAGGCTTGCAAGTATAATGAAAGTGACTGCAAGAATAACGAGCAGGCTCAAGCGCCTCACACGCTTGAATAAAATCCTCCGGTTGCTTGACCGCGACCTGGGCCATTGGACAGATAAATGAACAAATCAAACACTTCAACCCTGCTGAAAATCGAAGGGATGCATTGCGCCTCCTGCCAAAGACCGATCGAAAAGGCCTTGCGGGAAACACCCGGTGTGAAAGATGTGAGCGTTAACCTCGCCAGTCGTGAGGTCACGGTCGACAGTGTTGTCAGCAGTGACGTACTTGTAGCGGCGGTGGCGCGCGCCGGTTATGAGGCGGTGGTCGATCCGATTCAATCACTGGAGGAAAGCGACCGGGCCAACCAGCTCAAATTCCATCGCCTGATTTACAAAACGGTGCTGGCGCTGGGCAGTGGTGTACTGCTAATGCTCTTTGGTATGAATGCAGGTGCCATCGCCACCGAATGGAACCTGTATCACTCCGCCTGGTTAGTGGTCGCCGTGCTGACCGGTGGCATCATGTATTACACCGGACGGCATTTTTTCATCGGCGCCTACAAGTCAGTAAAGACACGCTCGGCAACCATGGATACGCTGATCGCGCTGGGTACCGGCACCGCGTGGCTCTATTCCACCGTCATCGTACTGTTTCCTGCACTGGTACCTGATATTGCCCGGCACGTTTATTTTGAAGCCGCAGTTATCATCATCGGCATGGTCAACCTCGGCCAGGCTCTGGAGCAAAGAGCCCGCGGCAAAACCTCCCAGGCGATCCGCCGACTGCTGGATTTACAGCAGAAAACGGCACGTATCGTCCGTGATGGGCAAGAAATCGATGTGCCGATCGCCACCGTTGTCAAGGGTGACCTCGTGCGCGTTCGTCCCGGCGAGCAAATCGCGGTCGATGGCGTCGTCGTAGAGGGCCAGACCAATATCGATGAATCCATGCTCACCGGCGAACCGGTGCCGGTGACCCGGGTCAGCGGCGATGAGGTGTCTGCGGGCACGCTGAACAAGACCGGCAGTATCATTTTTCGCGCCACCCGCGTCGGATCGGACACCGCATTGGCGCGTATCATCAGGATGGTGCGCCAGGCACAGAATACCAAACCACCCATCGGTAAACTGGCCGATTCCATCGCCGCCGTATTTGTGCCGGTGGTGATGTTGATCGCAGTGGCTGCAGCACTGACATGGCTTGTAATCGGTCCCGAGCCCCGGGCCGTCTACGCCGTAGTTACCGCGGTGACCGTCCTGATTATCGCCTGCCCCTGTGCGCTAGGCCTGGCCACACCGATGTCAATTATGGTCGGTATCGGCAAGGCGGCCGAGGCGGGGATATTGATCCGTAACGGCGAGGCTTTACAGACCACCAGCCAGTTGACCACGATGGTGTTGGATAAGACCGGCACCATCACCAGTGGCCACCCGGGGGTAATTGAGATCGATGCCTATTGTGAGCAAACCCAAAACGGCCTGCTGCTGTGGGCTGCAAGCCTTGAAGCCCACTCGGAACACCCCCTCGCACAGGCCTTCCTCGATGCCGCCAAACAGCAGGAACTGGAACTGTTGAGCGTCGAAGCCTTCGACGCGGTCGCCGGCCTGGGCATCAGGGGACAGATCGATGGCCGCCAGATGTTACTCGGCAACAGGAGAATGATGAACGAGGCCGGTGTGCCACTCACCGAAGAAGCGCTGGCCAGCAGTGAGCGCATGGCGGGGAATGCGTGGACGCCGATGTTCATGGCCTCAAACGGACAGCTCCTGGCCATTTTCGCCGTCGCTGACCCGATCAAACCGGAATCCGCAGAAGCCATCAAGCGCTTGCAGGCCGATGGCCTCACGGTGGTGATGTTGACCGGCGACAACCGGCACACCGCCGAGGCCGTTGCCCGCCAGGTCGGCATCACGCAGGTCCTCGCAGAGGTCATGCCACAAGATAAAAAGGACCGCATTGCTGAGCTACAGAAGCAGGGTGAGCGGGTCGGTATGGTGGGTGACGGCATCAACGATGCCCCGGCGCTGGCTTTGGCGCACGTCGGTTTTGCGCTTGGCACCGGTACCGATGTCGCCATTGAAAGCGCCGATATCACGCTGATGCGCGGGTCGCTGCATGGCGTCGCCGAT
This sequence comes from Lysobacterales bacterium, assembly GCA_036525655.1. Taxonomy (GTDB): domain Bacteria; phylum Pseudomonadota; class Gammaproteobacteria; order Xanthomonadales; family SZUA-36; genus SZUA-36. Next base: position 2,494 of record DATCZY010000477.1, read on the forward strand.
GCCATCGAGCTATCCAGTGCAACAATGCGTAATATCCGGCAAAACCTGTTTGGCGCGTTCATTTACAACGCCGTGGGTATCCCGATTGCCGCGGGTGTGCTCTACCCGCTGACCGGTCTGCTGCTGAACCCGATTATCGCTGGCACCGCGATGGCGTTTTCATCGGTTACGGTGGTCAGCAATGCCAATCGCCTGCGTCGTTTCCGCTTCGCAAAGCGGGCATAAGTCTTAACACCGGTGCTTAAACCTGCTGTTATCGCGCGCACGCTGCACAAGTGGCTCGGGCTGCTGATCGGACTCCAGGTCCTGCTCTGGCTGGCCACCGGTCTTTACATGGTGGTGGTCGATATCGATTTTATCCACGGCGATACGCTGGTAAAAAACATGCAGCAGACCGTGGTGGTGCCGCGGACACCGCCCCTCACCCTGGCAGACCTCAGGGAACGCCATCCGGACGCCGTTCAAATCGGCCTCAGAACGGTGATGGGCAAGACCTTCTACACGGTCACAACAGCGGATAACCGCTACCTGGTTGACGCCGAAACCGGGTCGCTCGAATCGCCGCTGGACGAGGCGACGGCACGGGAAATAGCCAGCTACCACTATTCCGGCGAGGCGCCGGTCATCCGCGCCACGTTGATTACAGATAACCCGCCAATGGAGATTCAAACCCGTCCTTTGCCATTGTGGCGGATTGATTTTGATGACCGGTTTGCGACCAGTTTCTATGTCGACCCTTATAGCGGGTCACTGCTCACACGCCGGCATCAGTACTGGCGGATTTTCGATTTCATGTGGATGTTGCACATCATGGATTACGAAGACCGCGAGGACGCCCACAGCCCGCTCCTCATTGCCGCACAGATTTCCGGGCTGGCTTTTGCCATCACCGGGCTGTGGCTGCTGTTCTACAGCTTTAACGGTGCCCGACGAAAAAAAGCGCGGGGCCTTCCCTGATGCGCCTGCTCAAGAAGCTGCATAAGTGGGTTGGTCTGCTGATCGGCATCCAGGTGCTCGTATGGTTAATCAGCGGCCTCGTAATCAGCCTGATCGACCCCGCAAAAGTCAGTGGTAGCGAGTGGGTGCGGACCAACGCGACCGAAGCGCCAGGCCTTGGGACGGCGGCATTGCTCGAGCCGGCAGAACTCCCTGCGGCCCAATTGAAAGATGCGCTCGGCATCGACCTGATAACCCGGCACGGCAGACCGATGTACCTGGTCAGGCATGCCGGTGGTGAAACCCTGGTTGACGCGAGCGATGCCTCGGTCGTCCAAACCGGTAAAGCTGAAGCGGGCGAAATTGCCCGTCAGGATTTCGCCGGCTCCGGGGAAATCATTTCCATCGAGCGCGGAATGGCGCCCGATCTGGAAACCCGCGACAGCATGGGCGCTTATTGGAAAGTTAATTTTTCAGACCAGGCCAACACGTCCATTTATATCTCCGAATCAACCGGAAACATACTTGAAAGACGCAACAGCTTCTGGCGTGTGCGGGATTTTTTCTGGATGTTGCACATCATGGATTACCCCAAACGGGAAGACTTCAACAACGCCTTGATCATCATCACGGCGCTGGTTGCCATCTGGCTGGGCATAAGTGGCTTCCTGTTACTGTTCGGCAGTTTCAAACGGCATGATTTTTTCTTTCTGAATATTTTCGCCAAGCCCGCCGAAGCGGTTATCACCCTGCATGACCCCGCCCTCGATGGCCCGCGCCAGATAAAACTCAGGAAAGGCGGCAATCTTTTTCTCTCCCTCGCAACCCGCGATATCAACCTGCCATCCATTTGCGGTGGTGGCGGCGAATGCGGCAAATGCAGGGTCAGGTATGAATCTGCCAATTTACCGGAAGCCAATGACATCGAGTCCGGACTGTTACCCAGGCGTCTCCGCGAACTGGGCTACAGGCTGGCCTGTCAACAGGAAGTGCACTCCGACATCGACATACATTTACCCGCCGAAACACTGATGCCCGATGAATAGACCAAAAGGGCTGGAACCCTCGTGCCGGTTAACCCCGTTTACGTGAATAACGTCAGTTCATTGACCTAAATCATTCCTCTTTTTTGCCGTATGTGTTGAACTGATTGTGACGCTCTGGGAGATTTGCGTCGCAGATCCGGTTCACGATACGCACCGTGTGCAAACAGAGCGTCAGCAACTGGAGTAAAGCAAATGAACAGAAAAGCCCTTCGACTCACGATCGCAGGCGTACTGTTGGCAATCACCGGTACCGCGATCGCATGCGAATACAAAGCCGGCGAGACAAAATTTTTGGATTACGCATACTGCCGATACGGTGAAGACAATATCGAAGTTGTTGAACTGCCTGAAGACTCCGTCTGGAGAACCTGTATTTACTATATCGAGGTATTTCGGCCACCAAAACTGTTGGCAGTAACCCGCACCAAGGATGGCAAGGAAATAAGCAGCATCAATGACCGTACAAAAATCGGTAACCCCTGCTACCTCACAAAACAGCGTTGCGACGACGCTTTAGAGTTCAAATCAAACTAATCAAAGCGCAATCCGCCGCGAGTGCACTTAGTTGAACGGTCCTGGGACGTATTCCAGGACCGTCCATTTTCACCACCCAATGGAAGACACGCTATTTTTTCAGGGCATCGCGTATTTCGGTCAACAACTCAACCTCTGCCGAAGGCTTAGGTGGAGCCGCAGGTGCCGCCTCTTCCTTTTTCTTCAAGTTGTTCATGGCTTTGACAACCATGAAAATGGCGAACGCGATAATCAGGAAGTCCAGAACCGTCTGGATAAACGAACCATATTTAAGCGTGACCGCGGCAACATCCCCTGATGCTTCTTTAAGCACAATAGCCAGGTCGCTGAAATCGACACCACCCAGCAAAACACCGAGCGGCGGCATCAAGACGTCATTCACGAAAGACGAAACGATTTTTCCAAAGGCCCCGCCGATAACTATACCAACGGCCATATCTATAACATTTCCGCGCATTGCGAAACTTTTAAACTCGGACATCATGCTCATAATTCTTCTCTCCCGTTTTTTACTTTAAGCGATTTAACCCGTCACACGATTGCTGGGTTTGATTATATTAGCCCATAACAATTCAGATTGGCACAAAACGGAATGCCGTAAAATGCCACAAGGTTTCATAAACCAAATCAGTGTCTTATGACATTAACCACAAACGCTTCTTGCTAATGCCGGCGCTTCTGTTATAGTGCGCCACGTTCTGGCACACTTCGGTCTGTGCCAATATATCCCTTCCTGCACTTTCGCAGGTTGCGGACATCAACAAAGATTCAGCCCGGACCGACCCATGCAGTGAATGATTCACGGCGATTGGGTAGGGCGATCTCGGAGTATATTCATACATGCTATTTTCAGAACTTGGCCTTTCGGCCGAATTATTGCGCGCGACAGAAAAACAGGGTTACGAGGAAGCAACCCCGATTCAACAGCAAGCTATCCCACTTATTCTTGAAGGCCACGATCTACTGGCCGGCGCACAAACCGGTACCGGCAAGACCGCGGGCTTCACTCTACCCCTGCTGCAACGGATGCAAAATTCCCAGTCGCCGGGTCAAAAACCCAGGGTACGTGCACTGATCCTCGTACCAACACGCGAGCTTGCAGCACAGGTTGCCGAAAGCGTACGTGACTATGGACGCTATCTGCCGTTCAATTCAACCGTGATATTTGGCGGTGTCAGTATCAACCCGCAAATTTCGACATTGCGCCGTGGCGTAGATATTGTCATTGCGACCCCGGGCCGGCTGCTCGATCATATGCAGCGTGGCACAATCCGTCTCGACGGCGTCGAAACACTGGTGCTCGACGAAGCCGACCGCATGCTCGACATGGGTTTTATCCAGGACATTCGCAAAGTCCTCAAGGCCATACCGCCAAAACGCCAGAACCTGCTGTTCTCGGCAACGTTTTCAAAAGAAATCAAACAACTGGCCGGAGAATTGCTGAATTCGCCCATGGAAATCCAGGCTACGCCGCAAAATACAACGGCCGGTCAGATTTCCCAGGTGGTTCACCCGGTTGATCGCAACCGCAAACGCGAGCTGCTGTCACACATGATTGGCACCGGCAACTGGCGGCAGGTGCTGGTTTTTACTCGCACCAAGCACCTGGCCAACCGTCTCAGCCAGCAACTGGAACAGGACGGTCTTTCATCTGCCGCGATCCATGGCAACAAGTCGCAGGGGGCCCGCACACGTGCCCTGGCCGACTTCAAAAAAGGTGACATCCGCGTCCTGGTTGCAACCGATATCGCCGCCCGCGGGCTCGATATCGAACAACTCCCGCACGTGGTTAACTTCGAGTTACCCAACGTACCGGAAGATTATGTTCATCGCATCGGCCGTACCGGTCGCGCGGGGCTGGACGGAGAAGCCGTTTCACTGGTCTGTGTGGATGAGAAGAAACTGTTGGCAGATATCGAAAAATTGCTCAATCGCAATATCGATAAAGTCGTCATCCCGGGCTATGAACCGGATGACAGCATCCGTGCAGAACCGATCAAGAATGGTGGCAACAACAATTCGGGTCGCAACCAAAGACCGAACAGTCGCGGGCGTAATGCCTCGTCCCAGGGCCGTAATAGCAGGGGCCGGAATGCACCGTCCCAGGCGCAACACGGCAGGGGTCAGGGCCAACGAACACGTCGCGCTGCATAGTTTGATCAAGCGCTTTTAACAGCGGATTTAAAAGGCAAAAGCCCTGCGCGAAGCAGGGCTTTTTTTTGCTTGTTCCTCGGCACCGTTGTTTCACTTTATTAACTGGAAATCAACAGGTCTTATCGTTATATACGCTGGCGCCCCAAACCTCGGCCAAGGCGTCTCCCGGATACACCCAGGCAACAATATTACAGCGGTTTTTTGTACCCCTATTGGACCCCTCCGCCGTCATCTTTTTTCTTGCCGGAATCCTTTTTGCCACCCAAAAGACCCTTAAGCAGGGTCTTGGCCGGGTCTTCTTCAGTAGAACCGTCTTCTTCTGTGCCTAACAGCTTATCGATGAGTTCATCTTTCTTCTGGTTGATCTTTTCTTTCTGGGACTCGGCCAGCGCGGCCACGATATCCACCCTGATTTCAGGGTCATAAAGATCGCCGCTCAGCTTGACCGGGATCGGTACACCTTCCAGCTTACCGAGACTTTGCCCGGCCACATCACCAAGCAACACGGGTTTCAGAACATAGTCGATGGTTTCATTCACCAGGTTAAAACTGCCTTCACCCGTCGCACGCATCAACGGCGCCTGCATCAAAAGGTCATCACTGGTCAGTATGCCATGGTCGAAAATCCCGCTCATGGTGAGTTCCGCAAACTCCGTTGTCTGCTCCTCGCTGGATTCACTCACGAGCTCTGATTGCTTTCCCAGTGCCGACTTGACGGCCATGATGGTATCCGCCACATCGATGCCGATGATCTCGCCGTTGAGGATACTCATGCCGATATCACCGGACAAGGCGCTGAGCACGGTGCGGGAATTGCTCAGATCGGTGTTGATCTGGAGGAAAAAATCCCCTGTCCCGCGCAAACGCGCTGCGCCGGCCAGATCCTTTAATACACCCTCGGCCTGGACACCCGAAAGACCGTGGTTGGCAGTCAAAAGGGGCCGGCTACCACTGGCGTCGATGGTGATGTCACCCTCATGCTTGCCGCCGTAGAAGTTGGCATTTACCGGCGCAAACCGCACGATATTGCCATCGCTGCTCATTTTCAGGCTCACGTCCGTGGCGGTCAGGCCCGCGACAATCAGTTGCGAAATCCTGAAATTGCCGCCCCCCGTGAAACCGCGAAAGACTTCAACGGACAGGTCTGGGTCGCCGCCACCTGAAGCCGATGCCGAGCCGCCTGCAGCCGAGTCCGGCGGCATATAGTCATCGAGGTTCAGGCGGTCGACCTGGAAGTCAAAATCCAGTTTCGGGTAATCGAAATTTACCAGCCTGAGACTGCCCTCGAACGTCGACTGGTCAAACGAAACGTTCA
>DATCZY010000478.1:0-18001 GCA_036525655.1 Lysobacterales bacterium
GAAGCCGGCAACCCAAAACGGCTGGAATTTTTCGAAAAAGACCCGATCGACTGGCAGCCACACCCGATTGGTGATCTCTACCAGCGACTTTTCGCGTTGAAAAAACAGAACACCACGCTTTGGAACGGGCAGTGGGGTGCGACGATGGTCCGCGTATGGAATACACACCCCGAAAAGGTGTTCAGTTTTGTGCGCAGCAACGAACAGGACAAGGTATTCGCCGTGTTCAACTTTTCCGCAGAGCCGCAGACCGTCAGTTTCAAGGACGCGCCGTTTGAAGGACGATACCGCGAATACTTTTCCGGTGATGAGGTCGAGATGAAGGCGTCGACCGAGCTGACGCTGCCGGCCTGGGCTTACCGGGTCTACGTCAAGTAAGTAGAGAGCGGCATGAATGGGTTCAGAGTGGGGTGCCCCCACCATTTTGGCTTTGCAGTTTAAATTGCAGCCGGGTGGCCGCATACTTCGGATATGATCCGGATTCCTTACGTAGAACCTGTGTTCCGACCGCCATCCGAGGCCGAAAGCCTGATTTTGCAGGTCACCATCGGTTGTAGCTGGAACCACTGTACGTTTTGCGAAATGTATACCCAGCCGCAGAAGTCTTTCCGCTTTAAACCCCAGGATCAAATCGAACTGGAACTGGCCGCCATCGCCGGGACGGGAATGCCGGTGCGGCGTATTTTCCTCGCCGATGGCGATGCCATGACGCTGTCGTTCCGGCGTTTGAAACTGATCATGGGCGCCATCAACCGGTACCTGCCCGGTGTTCAGCGTGTATCGTCCTACTGTTTACCCAGGAACCTGAAAAACAAGACGGTTGAAGAACTGGCCGAGCTGAACGGGATGGGGCTGAGCCTTTTTTACGTCGGCTGCGAGTCCGGTGACGATCTGGTGCTCGAGCGCGTCAAAAAGGGTGAAAGTTTTGATTCGTCGCTGGCTGCCCTGCAGAAAATAAAAGCCGCAGGTGCGAAAAGCTCGGTGATGATCCTCAATGGCATGGGTGGCAAACGCTACAGCGAGCAGCATGCGGTTAATTCCGCGCGCCTGATGAGCGCAGCACAACCGGAATACCTGTCCACGCTGGTGGTCAGTTTCCCGACCGGCGTGGCGCGATATCAGGAGGGTTTCGGGGGTGATTTTGAGGCGCTTGACCAGGCGGGCCTGTTCCAGGAAATGTACTGGCTACTCGACAACCTGGAACTCGACAACACGATTTTCAGAAGCGACCATGCCTCCAATTACCTGGTTCTCAAAGGGGTCCTGAGCAAGGACAAGCCCCGCCTGCTGCAGACCGTGCGTTCGGCGCTGGAGCAGCCCGGTTCGGTGAGGCTGCGCCAGGAATGGATGCGCGGGCTTTAGAGGGTGTTCTCAATCAGCCCAGTTCGAAGGTAGTGACGGCAAAAATTTCCGCTTCCGGCAGCACCGGTTTCGGGCCCAGGTACATCTTTGCGCAGCCGAAAACCTCTTTCATGCCATGGCGTTGCGCGAGTGACATCGCCGACTGGTTGTTTTCCGGCATATCGGTGTAGATGACCTCGCCGGGGACGCGCGTCGACAAAGCGCGGAAAAGATTCTCCGCAACTTCGGCACTATCCGCGAACAACGGGCCGATTTTATAACCCTTCCGGCAAGGCCGCATGACGCCGTATCCGGCCAGACGTCCCTCGCGAACAGTGCCGAGGGCATGCGCGCCGGGTTGGCTGATCCAACGGCGTAGAAATTCGCTGCGGGGTGCGGGGAAGTGCGCGCGGTCATAGGCGTCTATGGTGGCAAACCCGATTCGGGCGAGTTCCTCGACATGCTCCGGCTTCGGGAATGAACGTGCGATCACTTCAAAACGCAGATCACGGGCCGCGAATTCGAAGCCGCCTTTCGCATAGTAGTCCTGCATGACGAACACACCGTCCATGCCGATCACCGCGGGTGTCTCAAGCCGCGCCAGCAGGCGGTGCAGGCGCGAGTGCCAGAGCGTATTACCCAGGCCCCTGCCCCTGTGTTCGGGATGGATGATAAAAAACCCCATGAACCCGAAACGTCCGCCATAGCTGACGATCGAACCACCGCCCACCAGTTGACCATCCAATTCTGCAGCGATAAAACCTTCGGGATCGGTGGCCCAGAAAATATCGGCATCTCCAAGCCCCGGGTTCCAGCCCTCTGCGGCGGCCCAATCCACCAGCACGTCGAGTTCCTGGCGCTGCATTTGACGAATGATCAGTCCGGGTGTTTCCATTCAGGTTCCGCGTTGGTATTTAGCAATGATCAGTGCTGTCATGGTTAACTCGCTTTTTTTCACTGGGGTGATTTGCAAGGCCGAGCCGTTAGTTTAAAAGAAGCCGACCGGTTTTCCACCATGTGCAGTCCAAAAAAGGGCCCTTAACGGGCCCTTTTGCGATCGTGGTGAGTGCTTGATTCAAACGGTCCGGGTGGCGACTGCCGGTGGCACGGACGAGGCCTTCCTGGCGGGACCGTAGACCGCAGCCTGTCCGACGGCGAGCAGCATCAACATGGCGACGGGTACCAGGTACCAGGCAATCCGCGTCAGGCTGAAGGTCTCGATCATGATGATGTTCAGGCCAACGGTCAGTGCTGCGCCGATACCTACCCCGACCAGGCTGATGAGGAAGTTCTCGGTCATGAAGTAGCGCAAAATGGCAAGCTTGCTGGCCCCCAGTGCCCGCCGGGTGCCGATCTGCCTGGTACGGCGGTTGACGCTGAAACTGGCCAGCCCAACGATGCCCAGCGAGGTGATCGCGATCAGCAGGACGATGGTAAAAGTCAGTATCGTGATCATCGAAGAGTCGCCGCGATAACTTCTTTCGCGCGTCTCGTCCATGGTCCGCATGGAGCGTACGATACGATCCTTGTTTGATTCCGCCAATAGTTTCTCAACCTGGGGCATCAGTTCATCACGTTTGCCGGGTTCGGTGCGGATGATATAACGCGTGCCCCCGAACAGCGTGTGGCTGGGCGTCAGCATGACGCGTTCAACGCCATCCCAGCCGTTCCAGGGGGCCTGCATCTGTTCGATGATGCCGGTAATGGTGATCGGTTCGTCATCGTTGATATAAACCGTCTTGCCGAGCGCGTCATCCGGGTCGTCGGGAAACAATGTCGCCGCCATTGCGCGGGTGATAATGGTTTTGTCAGGCCATTGGGTATCGCCCATTTCGCGCCATTGAATGTCCGTGGCGCTGAAGTTCTCGCCTGCGAGCAGGTTCAGGCCAAAGGTGTCCAGCCCGTGTTCATCGACAAAATAGACGGCCACGCTGCTGCCTTCGATTCCCTCTCCCGGTTCGGTCTGGAGACCCATGGACCAGCCCCCGCCCAACAAGGGCATGGAATTGGTCTGGATGGCGTTGACCACACCCGGCATGGCGCGCATTGCGGCGAGGTCCGCTTCAATGGTTGCGCGTTCGTTGAAATCCGCGGCAAAGCCGATGCTTGAAATAGCGAAGATATTGTGTTCGTCGATACCGCTGGGTCTCGCCATCATGCGGCTGCGTTCCTGCATGATGGACACGGCATTGACCATGATGGCCATGGTCACGGCAATTTGCAGCGCGATCAGCGCTGCACCGGTCTTGTTGCGCAACAGGGCGCGCCAGATAGGTCCAAATTCCATGATCCGTCTCCTATTGAATTTTCAGCTGGGTGGCAGGTGCAATCCGGCATGCCCGCCAGGTGGGGTACAGACCGGCCAACAGCGCGGACGCAATCGCCAGGCCGATGGCCGTCACCACCATGACCCAATCCAGGCTGACGAGGTTTTTGACGATGTCCTCAAACAGCATCTCGATACCGCGAAGACCCACCCAGGTCAGGCCGAGGCCTAAAATACCGCCGCCGAGACCAATCAGGCCGGTCTCGATCATGTGCTGGACAAACAGGCTGCTTCTCGAAGCCCCAAGCGCCCTGCGCAAGGAGATATCCGTTGATTTACCCATGAATTTGGCCAGTAACAGTCCGATCGTATTGAGCAGGCAAACCATCAGGAACAACAACGAAAGCCCCAGCATCACCTGTGCATCATCCTCAACCACTTCCTGTTTTTCCATCCACTCCATGACATCGCTCAGACGGTTATTAATGGGTCTCGGGAACCTGCCAATCTCCTTTTGCTGCGCAACGTAGGCATTGAGAAAGTCCATGTAGTCCTGCTTTTCGGTATCGTTTCTGAGTTCAGCCCAGAACTGTATCCAGATACATTCCGAATTCAAAAAGGCCTCAAAGCCATCCCCGTCAGGCTTCTTCCAGCAATTGGTATTGCCGTTGCGGGGAAACTGGTACTCCACCGCGACATTGAAGGGGATGAAGATATCCTCCGCTTCACCAAATGCGTCGTTGGTGACGTCATAAAACTTGGGTACCGGTTGATACTCATCGATTACACCCACGACCCGGAAATCCATGCCGTTGAGGCGGACGCTACGGCCAACCGGGTTCTCTCCACCAAATACCCGTTCGTTTATTTCCTTGCTGAGTACAACGACCCGTTCCAGGTTTTGATCTGCCGAATCATCCCAACCACTACCGTAGATGAAGGGCAAGTCGAACATTGGAAAGAAATCGGACCAGGTGTTGCGCGTGTCGACTGAAAATGGCATTTCATCTTCACCCTGTGGCTCCAGCACCAGGCCGGTACGATTACTGGCCACTTGTCGATACGCTTTGCCAGCCTTCATCAGTGCCATGGCGTCGAGATAAGTCAATTGGTCTCGCGGTTCGAGGTTTCCATCATCACTGTCATTAGGGTCCCAGTTGGGATCCCAGTTATCCAACTGGACATAGAATAGTTGGTCGGATTTTTGCGGGATCGGATTGCCCGACATCACGTAGTTGACCGTAATGATGGTCATGCTGGCGCCGATACCCACGGCGATGGCGGCGATCATCAATGCGCTCAACAGCGGGTTGCGCCGGATACTGAGCCATCCCAACTTGAGGTAATAGGAAAACATGTGTGTCTCCTTAAGCGGTGGCGAGGCGGGCGACCCGGGTTTCCGCGGCGCCATTGCTGACACGTCCGTCGAGGATGTGCACGTTACGGCTGGCCATGTCCGCCAGTGCCGGGTCATGCGTCACCATGATGATGGTGGTTCCGTTGCGATTGATTTCGGCGATCAGCTCCATGACGCTCATCGCCATATGTGAATCGAGGTTACCGGTGGGTTCATCGGCAAGCAGGAAGCGGGGTTCGCCGGCAAGCGCACGGGCAATCGCGACACGCTGCTGCTGACCGCCCGATAGCTGCGAGGGCAGGTGCTTCATACGCGAAGCCAGGCCGACCGTTTCGAGAACTTTTTCGATACGGCGTTTGCGCTCCGCCGCGCTGAAGCCACGATAGCGCAAGGGCACATCGACATTATCGAACAGGTTGAGGTCGGGGATCAGGTTAAAGCTCTGGAACACAAAACCGATTTTCTCGTTACGCACTTTCGAGGATTCGCTATCGCTGAGGGCCGAAACATCGCGGCCATCCAGTTCAAAACGCCCCGCGGTGAAGCTCTCCAGCAGACCAGCGATGTTCAGGAATGTGGTTTTACCTGAGCCGGAAGGCCCCGTGACCGAGATGAATTCACCCTCCTTGACCTCGAGCGAAAATTCCCTGAGGGCGTGGGTTTCAACCAACCCGGCCCGGTAGACCTTGGATATGTTCTGCATGCTGAGCATCTGTTCACTCCTGCTTTCTGGATTAATTGGTTACCAGCACGGTATCCGCGCTGCGAAACTGGTCGATACTCGAAATGACCACGAGTTCGCCTTCGTCCAGGCCGCCAACCACTTCCACTGCGGCGAGGCTGCGTGCACCGATCTCGATGGAGCGGCGATGGGCCACGTTGTCGTCATCCAGCACGTAAGCGATCCGGCTGCCGCCACTGTCCAGAAACTGACCCCTGGGCAACGTCAGTACACTGTTTTTTTCTTCCATCAGGATGCGCGTGGTGAGCCGCTGGTTTTGCCTCAGGCCGGGTGGCATTCCCTCGGCGAAACGCACCCGGGTCGTGACCTGGTTCTGGATGATTTCAGGTGAGACCGAGACCAGTGTCGCGACATATTGCCGATTACCGACCAGCACTTCGGCCGCCATGCCCAGACCCAGGTCGTCGGCGTAACTTTCCGGCACCTGCGCCTCGATCTCGAATGCCGAGAGGTCGACCACGGCCATCACGACCTGGTTGCGGCTGACGGCTGATTTCTGATCCACCATCAGGTTGCCGACGATGCCGTTGACCGGCGAGCGCATGTTGAGTTCGTCGACCTGACGAAGTAAATCCTGCACCAGCATCGATTGGCGCTCGACCTGCAGTTCACGTGTCTTCAGTTCAAACACCAGTCGCTCGTCATCCAGCTTGGCATCGGCCACCGCGTGCTCATGTGCGAGCCTGGCGGTCTCCAGGTCATCCTTGGTTTTTTCGTAGTCGATTTGAGAAATGGCGTCGATCTTGTAGCCCGATTCGGCACGCCGGCGTTCGCGCTCGGCCGCGATAAGGGTGACATTGGTGAGGTCGATGTTTTTGCGGTTGTCGAGGGCCTTCTGCTTGGTCTCGATGCGTTGCCTGTCGAACTCGACGCTGAGCCTGTCGAGCGTGGCCTGTTCCTGTTGCAGCTGGTTTTGCAGGTCTGGGCTGTCGATGGTGGCCAATGGCTGGCCCTCAACCACGCTTGAGCCTGCCTCCACCAGCAGTGTTATGGTGCCTGCTGCCGGTGCAAATAACGACGGGCTGACGGCGGCCACGACGCGTCCCTGCACCGAGACGTCGCGAACGAGATCGGTACGGGTGACCGTGGCCACCCGCAAACGGTCCATGGGAACGGAGACGCTGGAGCCCGCCCAGCGTTGTACCGAGGGCAATATCATCCAGGCTGCGAGGACGAGAGCCAGTGCCGCGGTGACGATCCAAAGCTTGCGCCGGCCACCGGGCTTTTTCTGTATTACAACGTCCTGTGCGGAAGTGTCTGCGATTTTCAATGCCGGTCCCCTGATCTTTACCATTAATACTGACGCCGTATTAACCAGTTTGGTTACGTCACTCTTAAAGGTTTGATGTCCGAACGCAGGAAAAGGCTTAAATAAATGCAGGAATGACGGGGTATTCAGCCCGCGCATCCCGGCGGGCCAGTGCTTCAAAGGACCTATTGCAAACCCATCAGTACGCGAATATGGGTTTCCACACACCGTGCCAGGCTATGTATTTCGTAGCCGCCTTCGAGTGCCGAAACGATATGCCCATCAGCGGAGATGTTCGCAATGCGCATGATTTCTCCGATGACCCAGCGAAAATCCGCATCGGTCAGGCTGACATAGGACATGTCATCATCCTGGTGTGCGTCGAAACCGGCCGAGACAAAAATCATTTCCGGTTTGAAGCGCTCCAGTGCGGGCACCCAGTAATCCGTGACCGCAGCGCGGAATTCGGCGCTTTTTGCCGACGCGTCAAGCGGTATGGAGATCACGTTTTCGCTGTTTTCGGGCAAAGTTGTGTAGGGGAAGAACGGGTGTTGGAAAGTTGAACAATACAGCACCCTGTCGTCACCGAGCAGGATGTCCTCGGTGCCGTTGCCCTGGTGGACGTCGAAATCCACGACGGCGACCCTTTTTAAGCCATATGCCTCAAGGGCGTGTTTCACACCCACGGCAATATTGTTGAAAATACAGAAACCCAGCGCCCGGTCATGCTCTGCATGATGCCCGGGCGGGCGCACGCTGCAGAATGCGTTCCTGATCTCGCCGCTCATGATCTGGTCAACTGCCAGAACAACCGAACCGGCTGCACGCTTGGCAGCCTGCAATGTGCCGGGACTGACCACCGTGTCTGGATCAAGACGCACATAGCCCTGTCGTGGCATGACCGCATCTATCATCGCCAGGTACTGCTCGGTGTGCGCACGCAGTAGCTGCTCCCGCGTAACCTCCGGTGCATCCAGGTATCTGACGAAGTCGGAAATCCTCGAAGCGAGCAACCGGTCTTCAATTGCCGACAACCGCCGGGCGTTCTCCGGATGCCCATCGCCGGTATCGTGATCGTGGCAGTCCGGATGGCTTATAAATGCGGTGCTCAAGGGCGATTCTCCTAACTTTGCTGTACTCCAGTCTAGTATAATTGGAGGGTAGAAAATACGAAAAAAATGGATACAGCTGCCCTCATGAATACGCACTATTTAACATCGTTATTTACACCCCGATCAATCGCACTTTTCGGCGCCAGCGAAAGGGAAAACTCCGTTGGTGGAGTGGTGTTCAGAAACATCCTTGCCGCGGGTTACGAAGGCCGGATTTACGCAATGAACCCAAAGCACGACACGGTGCAGGGCCAAAAGGCATACGCCTCCCTTACCGAGGTCGGTGAACCGGTTGACCTGGCGGTCGTGGCCACACCCGCCAGCACCATTCCGGCCATCGTGGAAGCCTGCGGTGAACATGGCATCAAGATGATGTTGATACTCTCGGCAGGTTTTCGCGAGACCGGTGACGAAGGCCGCAAGCTGGAAGACCGCGTCACCCAGCTGGTTGAGCGTTACGGTATCCGCCTGATGGGTCCAAACTGTCTCGGCCTGATGCGGCCGGACATCAATCTCAACATTACCTTTGGCCACAACGTCGCCAAGAGCGGCAACATTGCCCTGGTTTCACAGTCCGGCGCGATCTGCACGGCAATTCTCGACTGGGCGGAAATGAACAAGATCGGTTTTTCCGCCGTCGTTTCCACTGGTATCGGTGCTGACCTCGATTTTGGCGATTACCTGGACTACCTAGTCTCTGACCCGCTGACCAAGGCGATCCTGCTCTACATCGAGGGGATCACCGATTCACGCCGCTTCATGAGCAGTTTGCGTGCCGCGGCGCGTATCAAACCGGTGATCGCTTTGAAAGTTGGCCGCCACGCGGCCGGCGCCGAGGCCTCCATGTCGCACACCGGTGCGCTGGTGGGTAGTGACGTGGTCTTTTCCACCGCGCTGTCCCGCTCAGGTGTATTGCGGGTGGAGAGCGTTTCGCAGCTTTTTGCGGCTGCAAAGGTGCTTTCGCACTCGCATTACCGGGTGGCTTCCGACCGCCTGGTGATCATTACCAACGGCGGTGGCCCCGGTGTGATGGCGGCCGACCGCGCCACCGATCGGGGCATCCACCTGAGCCAGCTGAGCCCCGACACGATTGCCGCGCTGAATGAGGTTTTGCCCGACGTATGGTCGCATGGCAACCCGGTGGACATCATCGGTGACGCGCCACCCGAGCGTTACAGCAAGGCGGTTGATATCTGTCTCGCAGACCCCGAGGTGGATGGTGCAATCGTTATCCTGACACCCCAGGCGATGACGAAACCCACACTCGTCGCAGAGGAAATCATCAAGTCTGCGGAAAAGAGCAAGAAACCCATGCTGACGAGCTGGATGGGTGGCACGCAGGTTGAAGAGGCGCGGCATATGCTCAACGAGGCCCGCATACCCGACTTCAACATGCTTGAAGACGCGGTGGATGCCTTCTCCTTTATCGGCAAATACAAGAGGAACCAGCGCCTGTTGCTGCAAACACCGGCGCGGTTGACCGGTGACCAGGCATCGGCGGACAGGGACGGGGCGCGGCTGATCATCGAAGGGGTGTTGACCGAACGGCGCAAGATTCTGACAGAGCCGGAATCGATGGCCATATTAAATGCGTTCAAGATTCCCGCCGCAGAAAATGGCGTGGCCCAATCCGCCAACGCGGCACTGGTGATCGCGGAAAGCATCGGTTACCCGGTTGCCATGAAAATATTGTCTCCGGACATTTCACACAAGTCCGATGCCGGTGGTGTCAGGTTGAATATCAGTTCAGCCCACGAGGTCAGGGGCGCATACCTGCAAATGATTGAACAGGTATCGAAAAATGTTCCGGATGCGACAATTTCAGGCGTGACGATTGCAAAAATGTACCGCAACCCGAATGCACGCGAACTGATGATCGGCATGGTGAGGGATCCCGTGTTCGGTCCGGTCATCAGTTTTGGCAGCGGTGGCATTAACGTCGAGGTCATGGGTGATTCGGCGGTTGCATTACCGCCGTTGAACCGGCGTCTGGCCAGGGACCTGGTCGACCGCACCAAGGCGGCCAAGATGCTCGGCAAATTCCGTCATATGCCCGCGATCAACATGGAGTTGTTGATCGACGTCCTGATCGGTGTTTCCAACATGGCATGCGAGCTTCCGTGGATCCGTGAGATGGACATCAACCCCCTGCTGGTGGACGAAAACGGCGCGATTGCAGTGGATGCGCGTATCCGTGTTGACTATCCAAAGCCATCGACCGACCCCTACAATCACCTGGCCATTCATCCTTATCCGATTCATCTCATCACCGAAGAGCAGTTGAATGACGGCACCGATATCATCATCAGGCCAATCCGCCCGGAAGATGCCGAGATCGAACAGGAGTTTATTCGCAGTCTTTCAGCGGAATCAAAATACTTCCGCTTCATGAACTCGATTCATGAGCTCAGCCTCGAAATGCTGGTTCGCTTCACGCAGATCGATTACCACAACGAGATGGCGCTGGTCGCCATTAACCCGAGCCACAAAGGTGAAGAGGAAATCGGTGTTGCCCGCTACATGACCAATCCGGACAAAAAGACCTGCGAGTTTGCGATCGTTGTGTCCGATAAGTGGCAGGGCAAGGGTATCGCCCGTCTGCTGATGCAGAAACTGATCGATATTGCGCGCAACCGTGGTCTCGAGGTGATGGAGGGTCAGGTGTTGGCGAATAACTTCAGGATGCTCGAGCTGATGTCGTCACTCAACTTCCAGATCAGCAATGATCCCACAGACCCGGGTATCAAACTGGTGGTGACGCGTCTGAATTGATTCAGGCTTGTGGGCCCCCGATCTAATCACGGGCTCATATTCTGAATCTGACACATTCGGCTCGTGCGTCGTAAATCGCAGCCAATAGGCAGCTAAAACTGGCCATTGGCTGCGATTTACGGCCCGTCTAAAGACGCCTGTGCCTGGTGCATCTGATCATTTTGAATCACGGATTCCATTCGTTCAGAGCAAATAAGAGACTCCTTAATGTTATTACGACCGGAAGTTAGTATCCTTGCCATGAATTTTTCGTTTGCCATAATGTGACATCGCGGAGTAAGCGTATGAGTTTCTGGAAAAACCGACACGTTCTTGTCGCCACGCTGATGGCGCCGGTTCTGGGCCTGGTCAGTTATTTTGGTTTCGGCGCCCTGTTCGGGGAGAAACCCCTTCCGGCCGAGGCTGGTCGAAGCTATCACCTGATTGAAAAACCCAATTGTCGTTACAGCAGTGGCATATGCGGATTGAAGAATGTCGATTTTGAATTGACGCTCAGAGGTGAAGAAATCGGAAACGATCGGTTCCTGTTGAAGCTCGTTTCCGAAAACCCGATTGACGGCGTCAAGCTGGCGTTGGTCGAAGATGCTGCCGACGAAGGCACGCCGGTGGATATGCTGCCAGCAGGTAACGATGGTTTGAACTGGACGCTGGAAATAAAACGCCCCGACCCGCAACACGACCGCCTGCGCCTGGTGGCCGCGTCCAGGCAGACACTTTATTTTGGTGATGTCGCCACGAAGTTCACCTCCATTGAACCCGAAGACGAGAGTTCAAAATGAAAAGAGCCTTCTATTTAACCCTGCTATTTTTCGTTATTGTCTGTCTCGCAGCGTGTGAGCCGCCAGAGCCGGTCGTTTCCACCGATGCAGCAAAGGCGGTTAGCACGCCGGAGATTCCACAGTACAGCGCGCAGGCATTTTTCGAGACCACCAGTTTTTCATTGCCCCCATCGGCCGGGTATGCATTTTCTCCGGACGGCAAAACGATCCTGATGTCTTCGGACGCAACCGGGGTGTTCAACGTTTACGCGTTGCCCGTGGCCGGCGGTGATCCTGAACAGTTGACGCAATCGACAGGCAGCGCGGTGTTTGCTGTCAGCTGGTTTCCCGCCGACGAGCGTGTTCTTTACACCTATGACGGTGACGGCAATGAACTGAACCACGTGTTTGTGCGTGAAACGGACGGTAATTCCCGTGACCTCACACCGGGCGATCAACTCAAGGCTGACTTCCTGGCATGGTCAAAGGATGGTAAAAGCTTTTACCTGACCTCCACTGAGCGTGACCAGAAGAGTTTCGATGTTTACCGTTATTCCTCTACTGACTATAGCCGCGAGTTGGTTTTTGAGAACCCCGGGTATCAAATCAGCGCGATCAGCGACGATGGCCGCTGGATGGCGCTGGGTAAACCACGCACCAGTGCTGATTCGGACATTTTTATCGTTGACCTGCAAAGCGATCGCCCGGAACCGGTATTGATCAC
The DNA here is from genome assembly GCA_036525655.1 of Lysobacterales bacterium. GTDB lineage: Bacteria > Pseudomonadota > Gammaproteobacteria > Xanthomonadales > SZUA-36 > SZUA-36. Next base: position 12,322 of record DATCZY010000478.1, read on the forward strand.
CGCGCACACGGGTAACATCAGTTACCGCACCTATGAATTCACCCGTGACAACAACAGTCTGGTTTATGCGACCAACGAATTCGGCGAGTTTTACCAGGCCTGGACATACGATTTGTCAAGCGGTGAGCGTGCTGCCCTGGTCGAAGCACCCTGGGATGTCAGTTACGTCATCTTCTCGCCATCGGGCCGCTACCGGGTCACCGGCATCAATGCCGATGCGAGGACCGAAGTAACCTTGCTGGATACCCAATCGGGTGCAGAGGTCGGCCTGCCCGAACTGCCGTCGGGTGACCTGGGCAACGTCCGGTTTTCAGCCGACGAGACACATATTGCGCTGGTCGTGGACGCGGATGACTCACCGGCGAATATACATGTGATCGACCTGGCCGAAGGCCATAGCCACCAGCTGACACAGGCCCTGAATCCCGCCATAGATCAAAGTCACCTGGTCAAGAGCGAGGTGGTCCGGTACAAGAGCTTTGACGGTCTGGAAATCCCTTCGATATTGTATCGGCCGCATGGAGCGAGCGCGGAAAACCCCGTACCCGCACTGGTGCTGGTGCATGGCGGTCCGGGCGGGCAGACACGCACGGGCTACCGGGCGATGGTGCAGCACCTGGTGAATCACGGCTACGCGGTTCTAGGCGCCAACAACCGCGGGTCCTCCGGCTATGGCAAGACCTTCTACCACCTCGATGACAAACGTCATGGTGAACAGGACCTGCAGGATATCGTTTACGGCAGGGTCTACCTGGAGTCGCTGGATTGGGTTGATGGCAGCCGTGTCGGCATCATCGGTGGCTCGTATGGGGGTTACATGGTCGCCGCCGCGCTGGCGTTTGAGCCCGAGGCCTTTGACGTTGGCATTGACATATTCGGTGTAACCAATTGGGAAAGAACGCTCGCGAGCATCCCGCCCTGGTGGGAGTCCTTTAAAGAAGCCCTTTACGATGAAATGGGTGATCCGGCTACCGATGCCGAACGCCACCACCGCATATCACCCTTGTTCCACGCCAAAAATATAGTCAAACCCCTTTTGGTGGTGCAGGGCGCCAATGACCCGCGCGTTCTGCAGGTTGAAAGCGATGAACTGGTTGCGGCGGTGCAGGCCAACGAAGTACCTGTCGAGTACCTGGTGTTTCCGGATGAGGGACATGGCTTCAGGAAACGCGACAACCGCATTGCCGCTTCGGACGCCTACGTAAAATTCCTCGATGTATACCTGAAAGGCGCGGACGAGGAATAAGTCGGGAATCCCTTTTTACAGGGGGTAATTTAAAATCGTTTGGCGGGGCGAGCGCGTCAGGGTAGTATCAGTTCAGTCTGATGGCCTGCCCTTTCGTTCAAATTAAGCGCCATGTATATGGCGTTGAATATCTCATTTTGTTCGATAACGCCATGGATGTGTTCGGCTCCGGGTCCGCGTGCGTAAACGGGAACATCCTCGCCACCATGGGTGTCATCCTCGGCCGGAATTGCGCCCTGCTGAACGAAGTTTTTGTCATCGATCGTGTCAACTTCCGATAGGTCCGGGCGTGATCCGCCCGCCCAGGCCGCACCCGGTCCGGTGTAATAACCCAGCGTCGTGAAGGGTTTTTCATCCCCCATCAGTTTTGGCATGCCCGCCGGGTTGCCCTTCTCGTCATTGTAGCTGGCCTTGCCCAGTATCGGGTTTCCGCGCGTGGAATAGCCGGCGATGGTAAAAGTGTGGGAGTGATCCGCGGTGACGATGATCAGGGTGTCGTCCTGGTTGGTCATCTCGTCGGCGACGGCAACCGCGTCGGCGAACGCGATGCCATCGGTCAGCGCCCGGTAGGCATTATTGTCGTGATGTCCGTGGTCGATGCGACCGCCCTCGACGAGCAGGAAAAAGCCGTTCGGGTTACGTCCCAGGATCTCGATGGCCAGGCGCGTCATCTGCGCCAGTGACGGTTCGCCGGCGCTGTCTTCAGCGCGGTCCGCCTCGTAATTCATGTGGTCGCTTTCGAACAGGCCAAGCAGGTGGTTGGTGGTCTCGGGGTCGATGGCATCGAACTGCTGCAGGTTCCAGATATATGCTGAATTTGGATATTTCTGTACCCATTCGCGGGTCAGATCGCGATTGTCCAGACGGCCTTCCCCGTTGTCCGAGCCTTCGGGGTCGGCGATGCTGGCGGGCAGAAACTCGATGCGCCCTCCCCCGAGCGCCACCTCGATGCCATTGCCGTATGGGAATTCGATCAACTGCGTGGCGATGTCGGTGCAACCGTTTTGCCTGGCCTCATCGGTCAGATCCCGGTCGCTTTCCCAGTCGCGTTCGGGTACATGCGCATAGGCAGCGGCGGGTGTCGCATGGGTCAGACGTGTCGTCGTCACCACGCCCGTTGACCTGCCAGCCAATTCCGCGAGTTCGAGCGCGGTTTGCAGATGGTTGCCGCGCGCGGACGCGCAGTTGCCGCGTTCAGCGTCTTTGCCTATGCCGATAAACCCCGCCTTGGTTTTGTTGCCGGTCAATATCGCGGTGGCCGTACCGGAAGATTCCCCGACTTGCTGATTTACCTCGTAGGTTTTTGATAATGCAACATGTGGGAAGCGCTCGAAGGGCAAAACGTTTTCCTCCCCCTGCATGCCCCTCCGCTGGCCGTCGAGAATGCGCATCGCCGTCACCGTGCTGATGCCCATGCCGTCACCGATGAAAAGAATCACGTTCCGGGGCGCGGGTGCGGGTGTTTCATCCCTGCTCCCAGCGGTCGTTGAACAGGCTGTGAGCAGCAGGCAGAGACAACCTGTCATGCCGATGGATACCCACTGTAGTTTAGCTGTGGCCATTTTGCGTCCTTTGTTTGCCCAAGCATTTTATATACCCCGGTGATATCCACCTTGTTGATTTGCGTCAACAGACCTAACATTCACGGCTGACAAGTTTGATTTATCGGATTTAATCCGGGACGGGAATATGGCTTTCAACAAATACCTCAAATACCTTGCTTACACCGCGCTGAACGTATTACTGCTTGTTTCTTCGGCGCCGGATGGCCGTGCGGATTCAATCGATTACAGGGAATACGATATCGATTCGTTGCAAGCGCTGATGCAGGCAGGCGAACTCAGTTCGCAGCAGTTGGTTCAATATTACCTGGACAGGATCGAGGCGATTGACCGTCATGGTCCCGCGCTCAATTCGATCATCGAAACCAACCCGCAGGCCATCGAGATAGCCGCAGCGCTGGATGCGGAGCGGCAAAGAAGCGGTCCGCGTGGCCCGATGCACGGCATACCGGTCGTGTTGAAGGCGAATATTGACACGGCTGACCAGATGGAAACCACGGCCGGTTCGCTGGCGTTGAAAGGACACCATCCACCCGCCGACGCCTTTGTTGTCAAAAAGCTGCGTGAAGCCGGCGCCGTGATACTCGGCAAGGCGAACCTGAGTGAGTGGGCTAATTTTCGTTCCGTTCACTCTTCCAGTGGCTGGAGTAGCATCGGTGGCCAGACGAAGAACCCGTACGATCTGGCACGTAACCCCTGTGGTTCTTCCAGTGGCTCGGCGGTCGCCGTCGCGGCCAGCCTGACCAGTGTAGCCGTCGGTACCGAAACCAATGGCTCGGTCGTATGCCCGTCCAGTATCAATGGGATTGTCGGCATCAAACCAACACTGGGCCTGGTGAGCAGGAGCGGCATCATTCCGATCGCCCACAGCCAGGATACAGCAGGCCCGATGGGCCGTACGGTTAAAGATGCAGCCATTTTATTGGCGGCGATGGTCGGCGCCGACCCGGCGGACCCGCTCGTAGATACGTTCCCCGCTGCCGTGCCGGACTTTGCCGGGAACCTGTCCAGGAACGCCCTCGAAGGCGCCAGGATCGGTATCTACCGCGGCTACTCCGGCGCCGGTGTCGATGAACGCGTGGAGCAGATCCTCGAGCGCACCATCGTCACCCTCATGGCGCTCGGCGCCGACATCGTCGACCCGGTCGAGATCGATACGGAGGGTATGAGTGCAGCTCAACGTGAAGTCCTGTATTACGAATTTAAGGCGGATTTGAACGCCTATCTGGAAAAGTCGGGCGCGCCCATCAAGAGCCTCGTCGGTATCATCGAATACAACAATGCCCATAGCGACACGGTGATGCCCATATTCGGTCAGGAAGACATGATCGAGGCGCAGGGCAAGGGACCTTTGACCGACGAGCAGTATCTGGATGCACTGGCGGCCAGCAAACGGATTTCACAAGACGGCATCAACCACGCACTGGCGACCCACCACCTCGATGCCCTGATCGCACCAACACGAGGCCCGGCCTGGCTGACCGATCACATCAACGGCGACCTGTCATCGGGTATATCCAGTTCATCGCTGGCCGCCATATCCGGTTATCCCAGCATTACCGTGCCGGCGGGGCAGGTTGTCGGTTTGCCGATCGGCATCTCGTTTATCGGTGGAAGGTTCAGTGACGCAAAGCTGATTCAACTGGCCTATGCGTTCGAGCAGGCCAGCCAGGCTCGAAAGCCACCACCGCTTGACTGAATCTTGAAAAAGGAAATCTGAGTCAATGCCCGGGGCCGGCTGAAACCATCACCGGATCCAACTTCTGTTGAATGTCGCTTTGTTTGTGCGCGAGTTCTCATGCTTACATGAGAAAGCGACCCTGGCGCATCAAACAAAACGACGCGCAGATTTTACATCGACCGAAAGGTTTCGTCTCGTTTTTATCTCAAGATGATAGCTTTTTCATCACCTTCCAGATGTTCATTCAATCTGGTAACGGATGCGACCCGGTCAGAAGAGTAAACCTGTGTCGAACAGTTGCCATCTGCACTGACCAGGCGAAATTCAAAACCTGAAATTGATCCTTTTGAATTCGTCTTTAACTGGGTGAAAGGGAATACCGTTAAGGAACTGGGATTGTAACCACAAGCGGTTGACCCGGTGGGTTGATCCGCGTCACTGGGCGCTTTAAACGCTGAGCCGGAGGGCACCAGGGATAGCACGAGCACGGAACTGGCGATGACGACAGAGATTGCTTTCGCAATGAATACAGTTTTCAATTTTCTGACTCCTGACCGACGGAGGTTAGATTGTTGTTTCTTTAAACATAGGCGGGATTTGTCAAAAAATCTACACAGAAGTCTTATCAACCTCATCATACCAGGTCAAGCTTGGCAGAATTGAATACCGCCCAGGAGTAGATGCTTCCCATAATTATGCTAGAGTTCCATCCTCTCTCAGGAGGGGCAGAATGATCATAAAACGTTTAGCTGAAGGCATAAGAAGCCAAGACTGGTTCGTGGTCACGGTTGAGATCATGATTGTCGTGGTCGGCATTTTTATTGGTTTGCAGGTGGATGACTGGAATCACGCCAGGCAGATAGAAAAAAGCGTCAAGATTTATTACGAACGGCTAATCGAGGATCTGGATGATGGCATTCTTCTTATGCAGGATACGATTAATTACTACGCTACTGTAAAAAAATACGGAATGAGGGTCCTGGAAAAAATCGAGAAGCCTGTAGAGGAACAAACCGAGGATTTCGTGGGGAGCGTTTACCAGGCTACCCAAAGAGTAGACCCAAGCATACCAAGACATACTTTTGATGAATTGATATCGACGGGAAGAATCATCGATTTAGAAGATCTGGCTTTAAGAAGTCAATTATCCAGATACTTTGCCAAGAATATTGGGCTGGAAGCATTTGCGAC
>DATCZY010000479.1:0-3508 GCA_036525655.1 Lysobacterales bacterium
GTAGTATTTTTGCGGTGTCAGAGCGGGTGCTTCGGGCATCGGATCGATTCGTTTCTTGGGCGCTTCCGGCTGCGTTTCCAGGACTGCTGCGTTCATGATTTTGACCTCGTCTCCAAATCCAGATTGCTTATGCCGGACATAAAGCAAGCCTGGCCGCTCATCTTTCATATCCGGCAGAATTTTATTTTTATAAATCCAGCCTCGCATTATGGTTTAAATAAGCTTGGAAACAATGATATAGGTCATGTCTTCGGTGCTCGACCACAACACTGAAAAGAAAGGTTTTGAGGGGTATTTGCCATGAATGTGCATGCGAACTGACCTAAATCACCATGCGCCACAGGCATTGCGTTTATCGTTTAGTCCTGCGTTATTTGTTCAATTATCGAGCTGATTGATGGACGGAGACGAAGCATGACTGCCAAGAAAGCCCCGCAAAAATACGTTTACCTGTTTGGACAAGTTGAGGAGGTGCTGGCCCGAGTAAACGGCGACTGGGAAGCCATGCGGGGATTGCTGGGCGGCAAGGGTGTCAACCTGTTTGATGCCACCAGCCTGGGTATCCCGGTGCCGCCCGGGTTTACGGTCACGACCGAGGCCTGTAACGATTACCTCGCCGCGAAGCAGAAATTTCCAAGCGGCATGTGGGACCAGGCGCTGGAGGCCGTCACCGAACTGGAGAAGATTACCGGCAAGCGTTTCGGTCACCCGGACAACCCGTTGCTGGTGTCCTGTCGTTCCGGCGCGAAGTTTTCAATGCCGGGCATGATGGATACGATCCTGAACATCGGCATGAACGACGAGATCGCCGCCAGCATGGCGAAGCTGACCAAGCGCCAGCGTTTTGCCTACGACCTGTACCGCCGCCTGGTGCAGATGTTTGGCAGCGTGGTGATGGGCGTGCCCGACGAGGTTTTCGAGGCGGTGATTACCGCGCAACGGCGCGAATCCCAGGTTGCCACCGATGCCGACCTCAACGCGGAGGCATGGAAGGCGGTTACCGCCAGGTTCAAGGAGATCATCCTGACCTACACCGGCAGGGAGTTCCCGACCGATCCGTTCGAGCAGTTACAGCAGGCCACCGAGGCCGTGTTCAAATCCTGGAATGGCAAACGCGCCATCGATTACCGCAACGCCGCGGGCATCGATCATAACCTCGGCACTGCGGTCACGATCCAGACGATGGTGTTCGGCAACCTCGGCGACGATTCCGCCACCGGTGTGTTCATGTCGCGCAATGCCACCAATGGCGCACCCACGCTCGAAGGTGACTACCTGATCAACGCACAGGGCGAGGACGTGGTTGCCGGGACCAGGGCAACGCTGCCGATACGGCAACTGGCCAGGGACATGCCGAAGATGTTTGCGGAACTGGAGCAAATTGCCCACCTGTTGGAAAGACATCACCGCAATATGCAGGACATGGAATTTACCATCGAGCAGGGCAAGCTCTGGTTGCTGCAGACACGCGACGGTAAACGGACCGCGCAGGCCGAGGTGCGCATCGCGGTCGACATGGTGGATGAGGGTCTGATCACCATCGCCGAGGCCGTTGCGCGCGTGAAGACCGACCAGGTCGACTTTTTCCTGCATCCGCAGTTGAATGCCGATGCGCTCAAAAAAGTGCAGCCGATCGCCCGCGGTCTGAATGTTTCACCCGGCGCCGCGGTGGGTATCATCGCTTTTGATCCGGGTCTTGCGGAGAGGTGGGCAAAAGAGGATGGCAGAAACGTCATCCTGGTGCGGCCCGAAACAAGACCGGATGATGTTCACGGCATGCTCGCGGCCAAGGGCGTGGTGACCTGCAAGGGCGGGCGCACCAGCCACGCGGCGCTGGTCGCACGGCAGTTTGGCAAACCCGCCGTGGTGGGTGTCAGCGATATCGAAATCGACCTCGACAACCACGAGATGACGGTCGGCGAGAACCTCGTTATCAAGGAGGGTGACTACCTTTCGATCGACGGCAATACGGGCATGATCTACAACGCCAGGCTTGAAACGGAGGTGCCCGACTTCAACGACCCGTACCTGCTCAAGATACTCTCGTGGGCGGATGACATTCGCAAACTCGGCGTACGTGCCAACTCCGATTACCCCGAGGATGCGCGCCGCGCCCGCCAGTACGGCGCAAAGGGCATCGGCCTGTGCCGCACCGAACACATGTTTTTCCAAGAAGAACGCCTGCCGATCATGCAGAAAGTGATCGTTGCGGGCACCACCGCCGAACGCAACGAAGCCATCAGCAGGCTGATGCCGATGCAACGCTCCGATTTTGAGGGACTGTTCCGCGCCATGGACGGCTACCCCGTCATCATCCGTTTGCTGGACCCGCCGCTGCATGAATTCCTGCCCTCGGCCCACGACCTGATGATGGACCTGACCGATCTCAAGCTGCGTATGCAGCACCTGTCGAACCTCAAGGACCTGGATCGGACGCTGGAGGAGATCGAGGAAAAACGTAACCTGCTGCAACGCGTCACGGCACTGCATGAGTCCAACCCGATGCTCGGCACGAGGGGTGTGCGCCTGGGTATCACCTTGCCCGGTCTTTACACGATGCAGGTGCAGGCGATATTCGAGGCCGCCTGCCGGTGTGCCGCCGACGGTGTCGATGTGCGCCCGGAGGTGATGATACCGTTGGTATCGCACGAAAGTGAGTTCAACCTGATGCGCAAAACTTTGGAGGACAAGGCGCGCAGGGTGATGGAAGAACACGGCGCCAAGATACCCTACCTGATCGGCACCATGATCGAGATACCGCGAGCGGCGTTGACCGCCGGCAAGATTGCAGAATCTGCCGAATTTTTCTCATTCGGCACCAATGACCTGACACAGACGACCTATGGCATTTCACGCGATGATGCCGAGTCGGGTTTCCTGGTTCAGTATCTGCAGTCCGGCTTGTTGAAGGAAAATCCATTCGCCAGCATTGATGCCGGTGGCGTCGGCCGCCTGATGAAAATTGCCATCGATGAAGGTCGTGCGGTGCGTAAAAAACTGGAAATCGGTGTGTGCGGTGAACATGGCGGTGATCCGAAGAGTATCCATCTGTGCCACAAGCTCGGTGTCGATTACGTCTCCTGCTCGCCCTACCGGGTGCCGATCGCACGGCTCGCGGCAGCGCATGCGGCGCTGGAGGATAAAAAATAGCGGAGTAGCTGGCGCACCTGGATGACGCTCATTCAAGGGCATTGGCTCCGGGTGCTGGTTGAGGCGCGCTTTCAACCTGAAGAATATCGTCAAGGCAATCATGATCAGCGGCGCGATCATCCAGCCGAGTAACCAGGCACTCAAAAACAGTGCTGCGACGAGACCGAAAAGCGAGTCGTAGGTTTCCCGTTCGGCCATCGCCTGCCCGAAGGTAGGCACTGCAGGGATGAAGAAAGCGGCATCCATGGCCGCAACCAGTGCAATGGCGATCCAGGAACGTCTGAAGGGCAAAACCCTGCGGAAACCATCGTTGTCGCCTGGCACATCGAAACCGGATCTGATCTTGGGTTTGAGTTTT
>DATCZY010000480.1:0-10420 GCA_036525655.1 Lysobacterales bacterium
CAGATCCAGCAAAACCTTTCCCGGTAGACGTTCAGAGGCAAACCGTGCCGGGATGACGATATGGTATGTACTTAAATTGGCCACGGTCATCTACGCTTCTCCATCAGCTTCGCCAGGTGTGTTTTGAAAGTGTTTTCAAAATGATCGGGCAAGTGTGTAACGACCGGCAGATACCAGGCGTTTTCAAGCCCGAGCAAGCGACACTTAACCGCGTCTTTCTCGGTCATGATAATCGCGGAATCCGGCGTAATTGAATTAAAATCTTTGCGGCTATATGAATGGTGGTCCGGAAACGCGTGAGGAATCGCTTCGATTCCCAGTGCGTCCAGCGTCAGGACAAAGCGCTTCGGGTTACCTATACCGGCAATCGCATGAACTGCGTTTCCATAATTGGCTTGCCGGAATTCTTCAGTCATCATCTTCACGGCATTATCCAGCGAGCACAGTTTGCCTGCTTTCAACTCCATGACGATCGCGTCCACCGAATCCGGCTTTCCAACCCACACACCGTTGGTGATGACATAGTCAACCTGCCCCAGCCGCCCGCCAGGTTCACGCAAAGGCCCGGCGGGCAGAAGGTGGCCATTACCGAGTCCGCGGGCACCATCGATAACACAAATCTCCATGTCACGATCAAGGTCAGCCTGCTGGAGCCCGTCATCTGCAATAACAAGATCAACGCTCATGTCGCTCAGCTTTTCAATGGCATCGGCACGGCGTTGTGCAACCACTACCGGTGAACCGGTGCGAATGGCCAGCAGGACCGGTTCATCGCCACAGGTTACCGGGTCGCCATTGGGGCCGACAGCCAGGGTCGCAGCACTTTGCCTGCCATAGCCGGTGCTGACGATACCGGGCCGGAAGTTCATTTCACGGGCGAGTTGGCACAAACGGATGACCAGCGGCGTTTTGCCGCTGCCACCCACCGTGATGTTTCCCACCACGATGACCGGTAAGCCCGAACGCCGGTGTGCCATGCTGGATTGGCGTTTACGTTGGCTGTACTGAAATACGGCGTGGTAGATCGGTTCCAGCATACGCAGCAGCAACGGTGGCCGGTGTGTACCGTACCAGTGTCGCAGAAGCCAGGTTTCAATCACTGCGCGCATGGTGGACTTCAGGCGACGGTCTGTCCCTGTTCCTCGAACTGGGTATGATAAAGGCGGGAATAGGCGCCGCCCTTGGCCAGTAACTGGGCGTGCGTACCCTGTTCGATGACTTTCCCGGCGCCCAGCACGATGACCTGGTCCGCGTTCTCAATGGTGGATAAACGGTGCGCAATGACCAGGGTCGTGCGTCCTCTCATCACCTCTTTGAGCGCTTCCTGAATAGCCCGCTCCGATTCTGAATCAAGCGCCGAGGTCGCCTCATCCAGAATCAGGATAGGCGCATCTTTCAACAGGGCCCTGGCAATGGCCAGGCGCTGTCTCTGGCCACCTGAAAGCAAAGTGCCGGTTTCACCCAGCACGGTATCCAGCCCCTGCGGAAGCCGCTCGATAAACTCCATTGCATAAGCCGCGGTGGCGGCGCGGATAATCGCGTCCCGGTCGACACCTTCAAGCGCGCCGTAGGCGATATTGCCGGCGATGGTATCGTTGAACAGCACCACGTCCTGGCTGACCAGCGCGATCTGCCGGCGCAGGTTGTCGAGTTTGTAATCTGCAAGCTCGTACCCATCCAGCAAAATATGACCGTCGCTGTAGTTATAGAAACGCGGCAACAGGCCTGCCAGCGTGGTTTTGCCGCTACCGCTTTGACCCACGACGGCGGTCACGCTACCTGCAGGAAAGTGCAGACTGACGTTGTCCAGCACGGGTTGATGGCTGCTGTCATATTGGAAGCTTACATTTTGAAACTCAATGTCACCGCGGACGCGTTCAACACTGTGAGTCCCCGCGTCCTGTTCTTTTTCAGTGTCAATGACATTGAATATGCTTTCAGACGCCGCGATGCCTTTTTGCATCTGCGACTGCACACTGGTCAATCGCTTCAGCGGCGGGATGGTCGCGATCATCGCAAAAAATATGGCGGTGAAGGTGCCCGCCGTGATCTCGTTCAACATCGCCGGGCGGGTCGCGATCAACATCAATACCACCAGCGCAATACCGGCAGCGAACTGTACCAGGGATGAACTGAACATATGCGTTGCAACCATGCGCATGTGCAGCCTGCGGGTGCGTTCGTTAACCCGTTCAAAGCGATTTTTCTCTGTTTCCTGCCCGAGGAAGACCTTGACCACCCGTTGCCCGATCACCGCTTCTTCGGTCACGTGTGCGACGTCGCCCATGGAATTCTGGATGTTGCGGGAAATTTTACGGAATTTACGGCTGATCACGGTAACGACGAGGCCAATCACCGGCACCAGTATCAACAACACCGCTGTTAGCTGGGCGTTGGTTCTGAGCATCAGGACCACCAGGTAAACCAGCAGCATGATATCGCGGAAGGCTGAAATGACGGCCTTGGTTGCGGCGTGTGCAACCTGCTCGCTGTTGTAGGCAAGTTTTGAAATTAACTGGCCGGGGGAGTTCCGATCATAAAAATTGGCAGGCAGATGCAGGTAACTTGCGAACAGTTCTTTACGCAGATCGGCCACCACGCGCCTGCCGGTCCATTCCATACCATAGTTACCACCGAAAAAACCCAGGATGCGCAACAAAACCACACCCATGACACCGGCAGCCAGCCAGAGTCCGTAAGCTGCGTCCTTGTCAACAAACACACGATCAATCAGCGGTTTGACAAAACCGATGAACATCGCCTGCATGCCCGCATCCAGGCTGACACCAACGATCCCGATCAGGAACATGGGCCAGTACCTTCGCGTATAACCCCAAAGGCGTTTGTAAATGGCCAGCGCGCTGCCAGAAGCTTGATTGACGGGCATTATTGTTCTTCTGTGATTTGTTCAGTTGCTATCGACAAGCGGGAAAATCCGAGTTGCGCGGTTACATCCATTGCAGTTACAACGAAGTGATGCGGGGTTTCCGCATCCGCTCTCAGAATAACCGGGATATTTCGATCCTGGCCCGCGGCCTCGATGAATGCGGCCTCCAGGGTCGCCCTTTTTCCATCGACCAGTTGCCTGTCATTAAGATAAAACTGGCCCTTGGCGTCGATCACCAATTCGAAGCTGTTGGGCTGGTCTTCAGGTGCGCTCACATTTTTTGCCTCAGGCAGGTCGACCTTCAATACGGCCTGGTGTTCAAAGGTCGTGCTGACCATGAAAAAGATCAACAGCAGAAACACCACGTCAATCAGACTGGTAAGGCTGATCTCCGGGTCTTCGGAACTGGATGCGCGTAGTTGCATGGACTAGTCCTCGAAAGAAGCGTAACTGCCCGATGAGACATTGCCGCGTTCTATGCAGTCGATCAGGCTGATGGCTTTTTCTTCCATCGAAATAACGTATTCGGCCACCATACCGCGGAAGAAACGATAGAAGAAATAGCTGGGTATCGCGACGGTCAGGCCTGCCGCGGTGGTTATCAGCGCCTGGGAAATGCCCCCCGCCAAAACATTGGCATCGCCGACGCCACTGATCATGATGGCGGAAAAAACCTTGATCATACCGACTACCGTGCCCAGCAACCCCAGTAACGGGGATATGCCGGCAATGGTGCCGAGTGTGTTCAAAAACCTTTCCAGGTCATGAACAACGTGACGACCGGTATCCTCGACCGCTTCCTTGATCACTTCCCTGGAACGTTTGCGGTTGAGAAGGGCAGCAGCATAAATGCGGCCCAAAGGCGACTCTTTGCTCAGTTGTTCGATGTGCCTCTGATCGAGCTCATGACGGGCAGCCCAGTCTTCAACGGTGCCACTCAAGCCATCGGGCAGCACCTTGCTTTTGCGCAAGGTCCAGAAACGTTCGATGATGATCGCAACCGCCAAGGTCGAGCAGAGCAGGATTGGCACCATCAACCAGCCACCGGCGAGAATAATTTCCAGCACGCGGTTTCACTCCTTTAATAATTGCTGCGCAGAATAATACCTGAAGCTCGGTTTTATATCCCCCTTGAATTTAAGCGCCCCTGCCGGAACCTCAGGGGCAATCCTCCCCGGCAGGCCAGCGCCAAATCGCTTTGCGCCAGGTGCGGGCGGACTGAATTCTGACTCCACCCGCCACATCGGTAATTATCCGAATACCTCCACATTGCGCGGTATTTAAAACCTGGGCGCGGGCTTGGACATAGCGTTCGATGACATCCGCCCGTGGAAAGCCAAACCGGTTGCCGCTAGCTGCGGAGATCAGTACCCAGTCCGGTTGGACGGCGTCGATCAACGCCTGGGAGGATGATGTCGAACTGCCGTGGTGCGGGACGCTCAATATGGCATGCGGTTCAAGACCCTGATCCGCCAGTCGTTGTTCAACGACACGGCTGATATCACCGCTCAGCAGCAGGCTGAGACCCGGTCCATTTACGCTGATGACGCAGGAACTGTCATTGCCCAGGTAAGGCAGGCCGGGCGACGGGTGTAAAACACGCAATTGAAGATCATCTGCCATCCAGGTCCGGGGCGTGTTACAGGGGCTGACGCCGGCCCGCTTGACCGGCAGGCTGGCAAGGTATCCAGCGTCCGGATAAAGGGACATCAAGCGCCGGAAACCACCGGCGTGATCAAGGTCTGCATGGCTGGCGACGACCAGGTCAGGCTTCCTGCCGGTCGAACGGATCATTGGCCCAATGGTCCCGATAACCATGTCCAGACCGGCTTCACCTTCCTGACCGTTGCCGGGACCAGTATCGTAAACCATCAGGTAATCCCGGGACGTCAATAGAACGGAAAGCCCCTGCCCCACATCCAGAAAATCAATCTGGGTCTGTGTTTCGCCAGGGCGGTCACCGGCGGATAAAAACAATGGAAGCATCATCAGCAAGCCTGTCAACCGTCCTGGCGCGCCCCGTGGCAACATGAAAACAGCGGCGCCCAGCATGGCCAGGACAGTTACCGCAAGACTGGGAACCGCTGTGGAAGCGAAGCTTTCGGGCTGAAGGTGTGACAAGTGATCCAGCAACTGCAACAACCAGTCTGCCGCATACGCTGCGAGGTTAAGCGCCCATCCGGCCAACGGCCCGGGCAGCCACATCAGAACCATGGCGGCCAGTATCGATGGCACGATCAAAAAACTGACCACCGGGATAGCTACCAGGTTCGCCAATAACCCGGGCAGACTGGCCTGCTGAAACCAGTACATGCCAAGTGGCGCCATCAGTAGCGATATACCAAGCTGGGCAAGCAGCATGCGGCGCCAGGCCGGTATGTGACCAAAACGCGGTGCAAATAACATCATCAAAACGCCAACCGCGACAAACGAAAACCAGAATCCGGCACGCAACGGCGCGACAGGATCCGCAACCAGCACCAGCGCCATCGCAATCAGCCACGCCTGTAATGGATGAATGGTCCGTCTGCTCAAAAAGGCCAAGGTCGCGACTGTCAGCATGATCAGTGCGCGTTGGGTGGAGACTCCAAATCCGGACAGCGCAGCGTAGGCAAAGGCCGCCAGCCATGCGCTGCACCATGGCAGGACAATGGCGAGACGCTGTTTCAGCCCGCTTAACAGGAACAATAAGCCAATTCTGCCCAGGTAAAAGCCCATCACCGCTGCCAGGCCGATGTGTAACCCGGAAATCGCCAGTAAATGCCCGGTACCTGTGGCTGACAAAATTTCCCTGTCCCGCGCAAGCAACCCACGGCGATCGGCTACGGCCAACGCGGCCAGCAGTCTGAAAGCAGGTTTCCCAGCCGCCTTTTCGGTTAATTTATCAAGCACCGACTCGCGCAAGTGTTGCAGGTCGAACCATGCGGGGCCGGCAAGACGCTCATTATCCCCGTCCTTGACATGCGCCAGCGCGCCGATATCCTCGGTAAAGAACCAGCGTTCAACGTCCACACCATGGTAGTTGACACGGCCACGGGCGGGACGCAGGACCAGCTGCAGGCGCCAGCGCTCACCCGCGCGAATCTCCGGCACATTCGAGACCGCAGCACGCGCCATGTGTCTTTGTTTGTACCAGAACACCTGTATTTTTTGCGGGATCAATGAACCGTTGCCATCGGGCAGAAATAGAAAGCGCGTACCCTCGGCACCGGCCTCCGGTAAACTCCCGATGACACCGGTAAGCTGGTACGTGGATTTCGTATCCGAGAGCGGCAAACGCTGTGAAATACGCTGATTGATCGTCAGCGTGGTGATAAGAAAGAACAGCGGGAAAACGCAGATCAACCTTGAACCGGGGTTGAGTTTCAAACCACACAACAAGGTCATCACCAGGCCGGCAAGCGCGACGCCGGAGGACAGCGTCGTATCAAAAACGAACGGAGATACCGCTCCCGTTATGAGCAGCGCCCAGAATTTCAATGATCCCCCTTTTGAGCCGCTTCAACGTGAGGTCGAAGTAGCGTGCTTAATTCAGCTGCCTAAATCGGTTTCAGACTCCCCATGTGTAACTCAAAACGCTGATTCATCCTCGCTGCCAGCCGCATATCGTGGGTAACCAGTATCAAACTGGTTTTCAACTCCGTATTGAGTTCGAGCAATTGTTCAAACACATGGTTGGCGGTTCGTTCATCGAGGTTGCCGGTTGGCTCGTCACCCAATACGCAACCCGGGTTGCCCACCAGCGCCCGCGCCACGGCTGCACGTTGTCTTTCACCGCCTGACAACTCGCCCGGTTTATGATCCATGCGCTGACCAAGCCCTACCTTTTCAAGCAGGTCGGTGGCGCGTTTTGCGGCCACCGGCACGGGTTCTCCGCGAATCATCAGGGGCATGGCAACGTTTTCGAGCGCAGTGAACTCCGGTAGCAAGTGATGGAACTGGTAGATAAACCCCATGCGGGAATTACGTAGATCGCTGCGTTCACTATCACTCATTTGCCACAGCGAGCGGCCGTCAACCAGAACCTCCCCTTCATCCGGCCGGTCCAGTCCACCTAAAATATGCAACAGGGTGCTTTTACCCGCACCCGAAGCACCCACGATGGCCATCGAGGTACCCGCGGGCACCTGCAAACTGACATCTGATAAAACCTGCACCCGCTTTGGCCCCTGCCTGAAACCGCGGCTGATGCCGGTCGCCTGTATCACGAGGCTGGTCTGCTCATTCATAGCGAAGGGCCTCGGCCGGATCGGTTCTGGATGCCCGCCATGCGGGATACAGAGTTGACAGCAAAGACATGCAAAGCGACATCAACGCAAAGCCGACCACATCCGACTGACGCAGATCCGAAGGCAATTCGGTAATGTAATAAATGTCGGCAGGGAAAAGCGAAAAACCAAATATACGTTCGAGAAACGGTACCACGGTCGCAATGTTCTGGGCCAACAGGATACCGCCGACCACACCCAGGGCCGTGCCGATGATGCCGATAAGACTGCCCTGCACCACGAACACCCGCATGATTGTACCCGCGTGGGCACCCATGGTTTTCAGAATGGCAATATCCGACTGCTTGTCAGTTACCACCATGACCAGCATGGAAATGATATTGAATGCCGCCACCGCGATGATCAGTGACAGGATAACCCACATGACGGTCTTTTCAGTTCGCACTGCCTGGAACAGGTTGCCACGCTCCTGGCTCCAGTCCCTGACGCGGTAGGCGCCTTCGAGCTGGTCCGAAATGTCACGCGCCACCAGCCAGGCTGAATCAAGGTCTTTCAGTTTGAGTCTTATTCCACCGATGGAATCTTCCGGTAACCGCAGCAACCTGGCGGCATCCACGATGTGCACCATGGCGAGGTTACTGTCGTTTTCATGCTCGCCAAATTCAAACATGCCAACCACGGTAAAACGCCGCATCAAAGGGCTGGCGCCGAAAGGACTGGCCTTGAGCCTGGGTGCGATGACGGTCACCTTATCACCCGGCCCGACCCGCAAGTGCACCGCGAGGCCTATACCCAGCACGATACCAAACTCCCCGGGCCGAAGATCGGCCAGTTCACCGCTTACCATGCTGCTGGCCACATCCGAAACGGCCGCTTCATATTCCGGTACAACGCCGCGCACCAGCGCAGCACTCGAACCGTTGGCCTGCAACCAGGTACCCGCCTCGATATAAGGTGCGGCAGCAACAACGTCGTCGCGCTGATCTACATGCTTGATAACTTCACGCCAATTGTCCAGCGGCTTGTCCAGCGGCTGGATGGTGGCATGGGAAATGGCGCCCAGGATGCGCGCACGCAGCTCTTTTTCGAATCCATTCATCACCGAGATCACCGTAATCAAAGTCGTGACACCCAGTGCAATACCCAGCATTGAAGTCAGGGAAATAAATGAAATGAAATGATTTTGCTTTTTGGCGCCCAGGTAGCGAAGGCCAATGAAGGCGGATAGTGGTTTATACATAGGCGAATTAGACCATAACACCAGGGACTCAACCAGTTGAAATTGCGCTTGGGTCTGTAGGCAATTTTTGATTCGCCCAAACCCACGACCTAAAACATGCAGGCCTACTCCAATTTCATGAGTAACTGGCTTAGTTTATCAGGTAAAGGTGAACTGACGACTTGTTGCTCACCGTCACGGGTGTAAAACCAGATCTGGTGAGCGTGCAGAAACATTCGTCTGAGACCCAGGCTTTTCCAGAATTTTTGCCGGTCCGTCGGCGAATATCGATCATCGGCCGCCAACGGCAGGCCCAGGTGAGCGGCGTGTACGCGAATCTGATGGGTTCGCCCGCTGTGTAACTGTGCTTCTGCAAAACTGTAACCGGCGTAATTTTGCAGCAGGCGGAAAGTGGTATGCGCTGGTTTACCTTCCTCATCGACGCGCATAAAGCTTTGCCCTGAGCGCTCATATTTACCGATGGGCTCATTGACTTCAACAACCTCCTGTTTGAGTTGTCCGTCCATCAGGCACAAATAGCGCTTTTCAAGCTTGTTATCTTTTACCTGGTGATTCAATTCCCGCAACGCATCGCCGTTAAGGGCCAGCAACAGGCAACCGCTGGTTTCCCGGTCGAGGCGATGCACAAGGTCGATATTCATGTCAGGCCGCATCTTGCGCACAACGTCGATGACGCCCCATGACAGCCCGCTACCGCCATGGACCGCCATCCCGGCCGGTTTGTCGATCACCATGATCCCCTGGTCTTCGTAACGTATGCTTTGGCTGATTAACTGGATAACCGCTGGCGGGATGTCGCCGGGTTTGCTTTCCCGCACCGACGCGGGCGGGATGCGGACGATATCACCCGTCTCGAGGCGGGTAGCGGGTTTTGCCCTGCCGCCGTTCACCCGCACCTGGCCTGTCCGGATAATGCGATAGATAACCGATCGGGGCAGTCCTTTCAGTCGCGCGCTAATAAAATTATCCAGGCGCTGACCCTCGCGATCCCGGGTTACTTCAACCAGACTGACTGAAGAACTGACCTTATTCATTGGCAACTATCCCCAACTCATTGATAGAAAATGAAAACACTGCTATATTGTCCGGGTAAGGAATTCGCCCTGCCGAATTGCCCTCCGACACCGCCTGATTATCTCACCTTAGCCGTGCTTTAAAAGGGCAGGACTGCATAGACACAGCGACAGTTTACACGTTGTTTCACCGGCGGAAAGCTCGAATTCATATGCTGCTTAACGGCAGGAAAAACTTATTCTTAATGGCAGATTGACAAGCTGCCATTTGAGGCCCGGACCATTGGTGGTCTGGCTATTAAAACAATATTTGGTACCCCCGGCAAAGGTGCGTGGCACCGCCGGGTCAGCAAAGTGGAAATATGACGCAGAAACGTCATGTTGTTCCACTGTCGCCCCGTACCGGGGTGCCTGAGGAATTAAAAATGAAAAGAATGCTGATAAACGCAACTCAGCCAGAGGAGTTGCGTGTGGCTATTGCCGAAGGTCAGACCCTGTTTGATCTTGATATAGAAGTCCCCTCCCAGGAACAAAAAAAATCCAACGTATACAAGGGCAAGATCACACGGGTGGAACCGTCACTGGAAGCCTGTTTTGTTGACTTTGGCTCATCCAGGCACGGTTTTCTGCCACTCAAGGAGATTTGCGAAAGCGCCTATCTGAAAGATGCGGCTAAAAAGGGCGGCAAATTGGCCATTCGTGACGTGGTTCGCGAAGGTCAGGAAATTATCGTCCAGGTCGAAAAGGAAGAGCGCGGTAACAAGGGCGCTGCCCTGACCACCTACATTTCACTGGCTGGCCGCTACCTCGTACTGATGCCGACAAACCCTTCAGCGGGCGGCGTATCGCGGCGCATCATCGGCAACGAACGCGACCACTTACGGGAGCAACTGCAAAAGGTAACGACACCGGACAACGTCGGTATCATCATCCGCACCGCCGGTGTAGGAAGGGACGCAGAAGAATTACAGTGGGATCTCGATTATCTGCTGCAACTATGGACTGCCATCGAACAGGCTGCGGCCAGTCGCCCGGCCCCTTTCCTGATTCA
>DATCZY010000481.1:0-2635 GCA_036525655.1 Lysobacterales bacterium
TGTATAACCAGTCATGAAAGCGACCCGAACTGCGCGCAAAGCACCACAGGGCCAGCAACATCAGTGGTGTGGTCGGCAGCACAGGCACGAATACACCCACAAAACCCGCACCGAAAAACAACCAGCCAAGGATAAATAGCAAAAGACGCATTAAGTGCTCATACCAGCATCAAAAAGTAAAAACCCGTAAAAATCAGGGGGCAGGGTAAATTGCCATGATTTAGAGGTCAAGAAGTCAGGGGCAGAAAAATTGCTCCGGCTCTTTACGCTGACCCCAGAGACTTCCGGCGCGTCACGCTCACTCTTCAAAGCGCATCAACGACGGTGGCCGTTCGGCCTGCAGGTGCTGCGCGACCTTTTCGACCTGCCCGAAAACACGCAGCAGGTTGTTGCGGGTCAGCTTGGCGATGTTTTCTTCGCTCCAGCCACGGCGTAACAGTTCGGCGATGAGATAGGGATAACGCGACACATCTTCGAGACCCACCACCAGGTCATCGCCCGACTGCCCGTAGAAATCGCCACCGATACCGACGTGATCGTAACCGGCGATGCGAGCCACATAGTCGACGTGGTCGGCCACCTGGGTAAGCGTTCCCAACGGGGGTTGACCGTGTGTCTTTTTGAATTCATCGGCGACCGCTTTCCATTCCGCTTCGGTGGTCAGATCCCGGGTGAGCGGGTCGAGTTCTTCAGCCCACTCGCGGCGATCTTCGCTGACAAAATCCGGAATGAAGGTCACCATTACAATGCCGCCATTGCCGGTGACGCGCTTCAAAACATCGTCAGGAACATTGCGCATATGACTGGTAAGCGTGCGTGCCGAGGAGTGCGAAAAAATAACCGGCGCTGCGGTCACGTCGAGCACGTCGTTCATGCTGTCTGCCGAGACGTGCGATATATCCACCAGCATGCCGAGACGATTCATCTCGCGAACCACCTCGTTGCCAAATTCGGTCAGGCCCCCATGTCGGGCAACGTCGGTGGCCGAGTCCGCCCAGTCATTGGTGTGATAATGGGTCAGCGTCATGTAACGCGCCCCGAGGTCGTAATAGGCGCGCAACACGCCGAGCGAATTGACAATCGTGTGACCGCCCTCGATGCCCAGCAGCGAAGCAATTTTGCCTTCCTGACGGGCTTGCTCGATACCGGCCACGCTGGTCGCCAGCATCAGGTCGTCCGGATACAAACGGATCATGCGCAGTGCGATATCGAACTGTTCCAGTTGTTGGCGGACCGCCTGCAACGGTGGCAACGAACTTGGCACGTAGATCGACCAGAATTGTGTGCCGACGCCACCTGCGCGCAGACGTGGCAGATCGGTATCATGCGAGGCAGGCACCGAGATGTCATGGCCTTCGACATTGCCGCCAAACTCGTCACGGATCACCATCGGCAAGTCGTTGTGCCCGTCAACCAGTGGCGCTGTTTTGAGGATCGCACGCGCCTGTGCCAGGTAAACGTCGGCGGCTTCGTCCGCATATGCCAACTGCCAGCCCGGTACCAGGGCCAGGCCCAGCAACAGGACGTGAATACGTGATTTGAACATTGAGATCTCCATGAGTGTGGTGGTCATTAACCAATGCGCGCTATCCTCGCAGATTGGCGTGGGGCAGCGCTAGTGTAAATGTAAATTATTACCGCTTTTCGCGGCGCTTGGGTCATGGGTATCTGCGTTCTGTCCGGGCAGTAACTAAATTACGTTCCATGTATAGCAGTTCGCTGTCGGGCCGCATTAAGCGCTCGTCACCAGTTTAAAAACGCCGTAAGCACCGATTTCGGCTTTAGGACAACTTTGATGACCGGTTTTGCCGTGGTACCAGTTCCAGATCAGCGCAATGGGCAAAAACGCCGCGCAGGCGATAAAGGTCGCACTCAAACAGCGGGCCTCTTCCTCTGCGCCAGGCAAACAGCGTTCAGTCGGATGGCTTCAATGATCTGTAGGCGATGCGATCACCTGCAAATGTTCCAATCCAGATGGCATCACCCACCAGGAGCCCCATCGTGACATTGCTAAACTGCTGGATGGCGGCACTCTCCACGAGATTCGTGCCTTCCATCGTTTGCGAATCGATAGCCCTGACAATGAAAGGGCGCGGACAGGCCGCAAATTCTTCAAGGAGAAATTCTTTCGGGCCATCCACATCACCACATATAGGGTCGCGGATAACCAGGCCGGCGGTAAGCAAATGGCCATCACTGCCCATATGAAGATTATCCGGAACGAAAGCCAATGGCTGCGTGGCCCGCAATTGGCGGGCAGGGTTACTGCGTGAGTAAGCTATGACTTTAAACAGCCCGGAAGATGCAACATAAATTTCCTGTTCATCAGCGGAAACCTCGATGCCGTTGGCATAGGGCAGTTCTGTGCCCTGCACGATTTCAAAGCTACTGTCGCCTGGCGACCACTGATAGACGGCACCGGTTAATTCACCGGCTACGGCCTCAGTGATCGTTCTGCCCGTTTGCAGCGGAATCGTTGCAACCAGGGAGCCGTCACTGAAGGATGCGACGCTATTGATTGCCATTCCCCCGGGCGTCATAACGCAGCCTGTCCAGGTCAGTACCGGCTTTGCCCCGCCGGCATCTACATCGAATACCTCAATGGCTTCGCGCCCGCCGTGGCCGACAACATACA
>DATCZY010000482.1:0-7841 GCA_036525655.1 Lysobacterales bacterium
TTGGTGACACAGAAACCACTGACACCATTGGTGTGCGCAGCCCTGCGTAACGCCACCGCATCCAGCCAGCCACAACGGCGCGGCCGCCCGGTAGTGGCGCCAAATTCTGCACCGCGTTCGGCAATCCCGGCGCCGACCTCATCGAACAACTCCGTCGGGAATGGTCCCGAGCCAACGCGGGTTGTATACGCCTTGGTGATACCAAGTACATAATCGATCGCGCTCGGTCCAACCCCTGCACCCGTGCATACCGCACCAATGGTGGTATTCGAGGAAGTGACAAACGGGTAGGTGCCGTGGTCGATATCAAGCAAACTGCCCTGCGCACCTTCGTACAATATCCGTTTGCCCTCTGTCCTCAAACGATGCAACTCACCGCTGACATCCATCACCAGTTCAGAAAAACAGGCTCCGAGTTGAAGCGCATCATCCAGCACCCGGTCATAAACCATGGGCTGCATACCGAAATACTTTTCCAATACGAAATTGTGGAAATCCATGGCCTCTTCGAGCTTTTCGGCCAATAGCCCCGGTTTATAAAGATCTGAAATCCGGATACCCCGGCGTGAGACCTTGTCTTCATACGCGGGACCGATGCCGCGACCCGTGGTGCCAATGGCGTTATCACCCCTCGCCTTCTCGCGCGCCTGGTCGAGTAATTCGTGGTAGGGCATGATCACCGGACACGCGGGCGATATGCCCAGGCGGGAACGGACATCGACACCCCAGGATTCCAGCGCCTCGGTTTCGGTTTTGAGGGCTTCGAGTGAAACCACGACACCGTTGCCGATAAGACACTTGGCAACCTCGTTGAGAATCCCAGACGGGATCAGGTGCAACACCGTCTTCTGACCGTCGATTACCAGGGTATGACCGGCGTTATGGCCGCCCTGAAACCGCACCACGGCATCCACGTCCCTGCTCAGCAGATCAACGATTTTGCCTTTACCCTCATCACCCCACTGGGTGCCCAATACTACGATGCTTTTTGTCATTTCAGCGGTAATCTTCGTCAAATTGAATCATGTCAGAATAAACAATAAAAGCGCGCCCGATAACATGCTTATGATACCGGCAACCCGGATGCCCTGCGGACCCATTCTGGCCGCATCGCGCATCACCTTCATCCAAACCGAAGGCGCGATGCCAGGGAGCAGGCCCTCGATGATCAACACCAGGGCCAGTGCGGTCAGCAGGTCGCTACCCACGATAACTCCTCAGCTTGGACGAACGCTTCACCGGGTCTTGCTTCTATTTGCTCCCATCCTGCCCGAAATAGTCGAAAAACTCGGAACCCGGATCGATCACGAGCGTATCCTTGCTGCTGCCAAACGCCGTGCGATAGGCCTGCAGGCTCCGGTAAAACCGGTAGAACTCCTCATCCTGTCCGTAAGCCTCTGCATAGACGTTGGTGGCGATGGCGTCGCCTTCACCACGTACTTTCTGGCCTTCGCGCTCGGCTTCTGCGAGCAGAACCTGGACCTGCCTGTCGGCATCAGAACGGATTCTTTCCGCCGCTTCCCGACCTTCGAAACGGTAAAGATTCGCGGCTTTCTGCCGGTCAGCCGCCATCCTGCGGAAGACGGATTCACGCACATCATCGGGTAACTCGATGCTCTTGATACGCACATCAACGACTTCGATACCGAACTCTTCAGCGGCCTTGTTGGCTGCCTCAGCGACCGCCTTCATGGTTGTAACGCGTTGCTCCGATACGACTTCAACCAATGTCCGGCTGGCGATCTGGTTACGGATACGGTCGCTGACGATGCCATGCAGGCGGTTCAATGCGATGGCTTCATTACCCTGGGTCGAGGTATAAAAACGCGCAACGTCGACGATCCGCCACTTCACGAAAGAATCGACATTGACGTATTTCTGTTCCGAGGTCAGCATGAGCTCGGGGTTTGTATCCAGGGTCAAAATTCGCTTGTCAAATTTGCGGATGTTATTTACAAACGGCCATTTGAAATTCAGGCCCGGTTTGTAATCCACATTTACAATGCGACCCAGCTGAAACCGGATGGCATATTCGGTTTCATTGACCGTGAATAAACCGGCGAGACCCAGGCCACCCATAGCCAACAGTACTATTAAAATTACCGGCCTGTTCATCGTCTTGCCTCCCTGGATTTACTGCGGGCACTGGCACTGTCATCCGGGCTGTCTTCGCCGATCGGGCCTGGCGCCTTGACTGGCGGCAAAATGCTTGAAGGACCGTTGCCGCTGCCGGGTTGATCAATCGGCAGGTAGAGAATATTGCCACTTGAATCCACGTCGAGAAACACCTTTCTGTTCCTCGAAAAAACCTGCTCCATGGTTTCCAGGTAGAGCCGTTTGCGGGTCACTTCCGGCGCCAGCCTGTACTGTGTCAGCACCTGGGTGAAACGACTGGCTTCACCTTCCGCCAGCGCAACGGTGGAAGCCTTGTAACCTGCGGCCTCCTGTTCAATACGTGCCGCGGTACCGCGAGCCTCGGGGATGACGCTGTTGGCATGCACGCGTGCTTCCTCGGTGAACCGCTCACGATCCTCACGTGCCCGGATAACATCGGAATACGCTTCCCTGACCTGCATGGGGACATTGACATCGACCAGGTTGAATTCCGTAACCTGCAAACCCGCCTCGTAAGAATCCAGGGTTTCCTGCAATACGCGTTGGGTTTCGATACGCACCTTGGTCCTGGCGTTACCTTCCAGGATGGCGTCCAGTGAATTGGTGCCGACGGATTCCCTGAGCGCGCTCTCTGCAGCCTGCTGCAGGGTTAGCTCCGGGTCCCGGACCTTGAAAAGGAAATGCTGGGCGTTGTTGATCCGGTATTGAACCTTGTAGACGAATTCCACCAGGTTTTCATCTTCGGTCAACATATGACCCCGGTCTTCCACCACCCTTACGTTATTGATATTGACCTTTGAAATTGTTTCGAATGGTCTTGGCAAAGTCAGGTTGAAACCGGGCTGAAGGGTACGGGAATATTTGCCGAAACGCAGTACCACTCCGTTCTCGGCTTCATCGATGACATGCACCGAATCCCAGCCGACCCAGAAGATAATCAATAAAAGCACCAATGAAAACGCGCCGCCCAGGCCACTGTTTCCGCTACTTTCACCACCTTCGGAACCGGAGCCTTTACCGCCTCCTCCAAAAAGAGACTGCAGGCGCTTGCTCACATTTCCAAATATTTCTTCAAGGTCGGGCGGCTGTTGACCACCTGATTTCCAGGGATCTTTGTCTCCCTTTCCAGGTTCTTTCCAGGGCATTAATTTCTCCAGTACGAGACGCACTACACGTCTCAAATCAACTACGAACAGGTATCTTCAGGCGGGTTATAAATCCACGGACAAGTTTTCAACCACGGTATTTTAGGGCCCACCCTGCTGCGCCACAAGTGCTGAAGGTGACAATATGCTATCACGGACCAACAAGCCCTCAGCACCCGGCATTCGACCCAGCCGTTCCGCATCCTGCTGAGACAGATTAATGTGCAATAACCATTGACCATCATCCGTCACTTTCTCTTCTTCTACGGCGCCAAGATCAAACAATTGCGAGCGCAATTTCGCGTGTTGTCCTTCAAGACTGATCCAGGTATTGATCTTTCTGCCCTTGAGCCGCAGGGCGATAATCTCTTTTAATTCGTCGAGCCCCGTGCCATTCAAGGCGGATACGTCAATCCGCTCGACCTGTCCGTGAACATTCAGTTGCGTCGAACGCGGGCGATCAACGAGGTCGGTTTTATTAAATACGCGCACCATGGGTATTTCACTGGCATCGACACTTTTGAGCACGTCTTCAACATCGTGTTCACGCTGCTGGTGGAACGGGTCGGAGGCGTCGATCACGTGTAACAGCAGGTCGGCTTCGCGTGTTTCCTGCAAGGTCGCATGAAAGGCGGCGATCAGTTCATGCGGCAAGTCACTGACAAAACCAACGGTATCGACCAGCAACACGTTACCGGTCGGGATATTGGGTAACTGGCTGACCGTCGGATCCAGTGTGGCAAACTGCATATCCTGCGTACCCACGTGCGAGTTCGTCAGGGCATTGAAAAGTGTCGATTTACCCGCGTTGGTGTAGCCGACCAGGGCAACGGTGAATACATGTGCACGCTCGCGCTTGCGACGGCTTTGTGCACGTTGCTGACGGACCCTGTCGAGCCGCCCCTTGAGATACTTGATACGCTGTGCGACGAGACGCCGGTCCGTCTCAAGCTGGGTTTCACCCGGCCCCCGCAGACCGATACCGCCTTTTTGGCGTTCGAGATGGGTCCAGCCTCTGACCAGGCGGGTTGACAGGTGACGCAGTTGCGCCAGTTCAACCTGCAATTTACCTTCGTGGGATCGCGCGCGTTGCGCAAAAATATCCAGTATCAGCGTCGTGCGATCGAGAACACGGCAATTACAACGCTTTTCAATATTGCGCTCCTGGATGGCGGACAGCGGACGGCTGACCACGATCAAGTCGGCAGAGGTTGCCGCGACCTGTTCGGCCAATTCCTCTATTTTTCCGCTGCCCACAAAAAACCGCGCGTCCGGCCGGCCGCGCGGTGCTTTTAATACAGCGGTAATTTCCACACCTGCAGAGCGACACAGTTCCTGGAACTCATCGAGCTGTTCCGGACCCGTATCCGCGAACAGCGGATGTAATAAAACTGCGCGGTTACCCCGCTCTGCCCGTTCAAACAAAATCAGGGGCCTTCAATTACCCCTCGTCCTCCTCGTCAAAAACACTGACGTTCCTGGCGGGAACAACAGTTGAGATTGCGTGTTTGTAAATCATTTGGCTTACTGAGTTTTTTAGCAAAACCACGAACTGGTCGAAAGATTCGACCTGGCCCTGCAACTTGATACCATTGACAAGATAGATTGCAACTGGCACACGCTCGCGCCTCAACGCATTCAAAAAAGGTTCTTGTAATGATTGACCCTTTGGCATAACCGTTCCTCCTGGTTTTTTATTAATGTCCGGCTGGTTACGGAACAGATTACATGGGTGCTGACGCCCTAAGCTTCAAGGAACCCCCTGAGCGATTCAATAATTTTATGTTTCGCACTGTCTGCCTGTAAATCATACCATACTGATACACTTTCTCGCCTTAACCAGGTTAATTGTCGTTTAGCCAGTTGCCGGGTCGCGGCAATGGCCTTTTCGCGCATCTGCTCGAACGTAGATTTGCCCTCCAACCATTCCCAGGCCTGGCGATAACCCACGGCACGCATGGCAGGCAGCGTCGCATCGAGATCAGGTCGGGAGAAGAGACGCCGCATCTCGTCGACGAACCCGGCTTCTATCATCAAATCAAAGCGCTGCTCGATACGCCGGTGCAATATGCTGCGGGGCTCAGGCGAAATGATAATCTTGTGAAGCCGGTAGCCGAAACTGTGCCCAGCCGTTGCTTCGTAAAGCTCACTCATGCTTTGTCCGCTAAGTGCAATAACCTCGAGCGCCCTCTGAATTCGTTGCGGATCATTCGGGTGTATGCGTGCAGCCGCCTGCGGGTCCTTTTGCCGAAGCGTCTCGTGCATGGCGGGCCAGCCTATCGCGACCGCCTGTTGCTCCAACTGCAGGCGCAGAGCCGGGTTGGCAGCCGGCAAATCTGAAAGACCGTGTTCGAGTGCGCGAAAATAAAGCATGGTTCCACCCACCAGCAACGGCACTTTACCGGCAGCCGTGATGGCGTTCATTTCCCGCAAGGCATCCTCACAGAATTCCGCTGCCGAATAACTCTCCGCCGGGTCGCGGATGTCTATCAGGCGGTGCGGCGCCAACTCGAGAGTTTCACGGTCCGGTTTCGCGGTGCCGATATCCATGCCGCGATAGATCAATGCCGAATCAACGCTGATAATTTCGAAAGGGAAGCGCCTGCACAACTCGATTGCCAGGCCGGTTTTACCCGAAGCCGTCGGTCCCATCAGGAAAACCGCTGCTGGCAATTGCGAAGAATTCATACGGTGTTATCCGGAATTAGCGACCGCGCAGAAAAAGGCGGTCCAGGCTTTGCATATCCAGTTGCACCCAGGTCGGTCTGCCATGATTACACTGCGCCGCGCGTTCAGTTCTTTCCATGTCACGCAGCAAGGCATTCATTTCTGCAATATTGAGCTGTCGGTTAGCCCGCACCGAACCATGACAGGCCATGGATGACAATACCTCATCCATTTCCGATTCAATTTTCAGGCTTTTACCATCTGAAACCAGTTCCGAAAGCACATCCTGCAAAAGGCGCGTCATGTCGGCCTGTTGCAACAGCGTTGGAACCTTTCGAACCACCACCGTTTGAGGACCCGAACGGTCGCAACTGATGCCCAGCGCCTCGAGATTAGCGGCGTGCGTCTCAACCATATCCGCCTCGCGTTCGCTGACATGGACGGTGACCGGCACCAGCAGGTTCTGGCTGCGGATTCCATCCTGCGCCATGCCTGCCTTAAGACGTTCGTAGGTAATGCGCTCATGTGCAGCATGCATGTCCACCAGCACCAGGCCCTGCTGGTTCTGGGCGAGGATATAAACACCGTGAAGTTGCGCCAGGGCGAAACCCAACGGCGGAAATTGATTGTCTGGATGTTCCGGCAAACCACCGCTCGCGTTTGCAGTGGCACCGGCGTACCCCTGTGGAGAGGAAACCAGTTGCGCGTAGCTTTGTATCTGTTCATTAACGCTGATAGGCATCGCCGGTTGCCGCGCTGCCCAGTCACCGGTTTGGGCAGTATAAGCGGGTTCGTTCACATCCGTGCCGGGCCGCAATGCGCCGGCGCCGACACCGGCGGCAGCCAGGCTTCGATTGAGGGTGGAATAGATAAAATCATGAACCGAGCGGGAGTCCCTGAAACGCACCTCGTGCTTCTGCGGGTGAACGTTCACGTCCACGGCGGAAAACGGCAAATCCAGGAACAGAACAAATGCAGGGTGGCGGCCATGAAACAGCACATCCCGGAAACTCTGCCGGATGGCGTGTGCAACCAGTCGATCCCGAATCACCCGGCCGTTGACAAAAAAGAACTGGCGATCAGCCTGTGGCCGGTTATAACGCGGTTCAGCCACCCAGCCACGCAAGCCGTAGGAACCGCGCTGCTCATCCACCGCCAACGCGTGATTGACAAACTCCGCACCGATCACCGCTTCCAGCCGGGTTAATATTTCCCCGTCCTCACGCACCGGTGGAAAGTGACGAACCATGCGGTTGTTATGCTGGAGCTGAAAACCGACATCGGGACGCGCGAGTGCAAAACGTTTCAGCAATTCATCCACGTGTGTGAACTCGGTCTGCTCGGTGCGCATGAATTTCCTGCGCGCGGGCACGTTGTAAAACAGATCACGTAATTCAACCTGCGTGCCCGGTGCGCCGGCGGCGGGAACCGCGGCTTCAATTTCACCGTTGGCGGTTTTGACCTGCCAGGCAAACTCGGCCTCAGCGGTGCGCGAGGTAATGGTCATGCGGCTAACGGAGGACATGCTGGGTAAGGCCTCTCCACGGAAACCCATGGTGGCAACTTCTTCCAGGTCCGGCAGCGAATTGATTTTGCTGGTGGCGTGACGGGCCAGCGCCAGAGGCAATTCGTCCATTGGAATACCGCAACCATCATCAGTGACCCGAACCAGCCTTTTACCACCTTGCTCCAGCGTAACCTGGATGGACTGCGCGCCCGCATCCAGGCTGTTTTCAATCAACTCCTTGACCACGGACGACGGCCGCTCCACCACTTCGCCGGCGGCGATTTGATTAATGAGAAGTTCTGGTAACTGATGAATCGGCATGGGCACCCTTTTAGCTGTTCTCCGGCGTGATTTCAAGCACGGAAAAACCACAGGTTACACTGATTGGAGGAATGCAGCAGGGTTTG
>DATCZY010000483.1:0-3545 GCA_036525655.1 Lysobacterales bacterium
CAATGACCTGGATCAGCGTCATTGCGTGTAACTTATCCGGTAAATCACACCGGCCATGTCATCCGATACCAGCAATGCGCCATCGGGCATGACCAGTACGTCATTGGGGCGCCCCCAGACTTCCTGGCCCTGCAGCCAGCCGGATGCAAATACTTTTTTATCCAGCACCTTGCCATCGGGTTGCACCTCCAGAACCAAAACCCGGTAGCCGATTTTTTCCGTCCGGTTCCACGACCCGTGCTGGGTGACAAACAATCTGTTTTTGTACTCGGGCGGAAACATTTCACCCGTGTAAAAGGCCAGGCCAAGGGAGGCGCCGTGTGGATCGAGCTTGGCGACCGGCGCCGTGTAATCGGCACAATCCCGGCCCTTTCCGAACTCTTCATCCAACAGGTCACCCTGGTGGCAATAGGGGAAGCCAAAGTGCAAACCCGGCCCTGGTGCATAGTTCAGTTCGTCCGCCGGAAGGTCGTCCCCCAACATGTCCCGGCCATTGTCCGTGAACCACAAGTGGCCGTTTTCGGGATGAAACGCAAGACCCACGCTGTTGCGCACACCACTTGCATAAACTTCCAGGCCGCTTCCATCCGGGTTCATGCGTCGGATGTCGCCAAAGCCTTCTTCGTCGCAGATGTTACACGGCGCACCGACGGGAATGTAAAGCCTGCCATCGGCGTCGAAGCGCAGGTATTTCCAGCCGTGGTGCTCCTTATCCGGCAGGTCATCGGTGACCACCACAGGTTCCGGCGGCAAATCCAGGAGGGCTTCGATATTGTCATAGCGCAAAATCTGTTCGACTGCGCCCACGTATAGTGCACCATCACGGAACTCGATACCGGAAGGCATTTTGAGACCTTCGTCAATCAGGCGGATGGTCTCGGCCCGCTGGTCGCCATCCGCATCCGTGATCGCCCAAAGCTTCCCTTCGCGCCGGCTGCCGGCAAATATCGTGCCGCCGTCCCCACGCGCCATCTGCCGCGCGTTTTCAACGCCTTGTGCGTAGATTTCAATGCTGAAACCGGGCGGTAATTGAATCTTGTCCAGTTGAACTTCCGCGAGGATATTCCCAACCGGCATAAGTGCCAAAAACAACAACAGGAATTTGAGATTTTTCATAGCCGACATGGTAGCAGCAGACTGCCCGCGCAGCACGCCCCGTAATGGAATCAGGCAAACATTTTCCACATCCAATAGAATGCAAATTCCCGTAAATCCCCGATGGAGTTGACTGTGCGCTATTTAACAATTTTTCTCGCTGTCCTGATCAGTTCTATTACCTCTCCTGCCACGCTTGCAAAGCCCTCTGCGCAATACCTGCCGGCAGACGCTGACCTGGATACATCGATACCATCGCCCGAGTCGCAGTTGGGGTGGGAACCTGGCGACTGGCGCATCCAGCACCCTTCTCTGGTCCGCTACATGTACACGCTGGCTGAAAAATCCGAGCGCGTCAGCATCAAGGTCACGGGGCACACCTATGAACGCAAACCGCTCCTGCAGCTGATCATCACCTCGCCCGAAAACCAGGCAAACCTCGAATCGCTGCGGCAGGCGCACCTGCAAGGGGCCAGTACCGGTGATCCTGATGCACCGCTGGTGGTATGGCTGGGTTACAGCGTGCACGGCGATGAAGCCAGCGGCGCCAATGCAGCACCCATCGTCGCCTGGTACCTGGCAGCGTCCCGTTCCGAGTACGTGAATAAGCTGCTCAAAAACACGGTCATCATCCTCGACCCGAGCCTGAACCCGGACGGCCTCGACCGTTTCGCTGCCTGGTCCAACTCCAACCGCAGCCTCACCCCGTCCGGCGACCGCAACAACCGCATCAACTACCAGGACTGGCCCGGCGGCCGGACCAATCACTACCTGTTCGACCTCAACCGCGACTGGATGACCCTGGTGCACCCTGAATCACGCGCCCGCATTACCGAGTACCATCGCTGGCTGCCGCACGTGCTCACCGACCACCATGAAACCTGGCACGACGGCTTTTTCTTCCAACCCGGCGCGCCGAGCCGGCAACACCCGCTGACAACTGCCGAGAACCTCGAAATGACGCGCGCGCTTGCGCCCTACCACGCCAGCAGCTTTGACAGTGCCGGTGAACTGTACTTCACCGAAGACGATTACGACGACTTCTTTTACGGCAAGGGTTCGACCTATCCGGACATCAACGGCAGCATCGGCATCCTGTTTGAACAACCACGGGTGAACGGCGCAGTCTACGACCGCGATTCCGGTCCGCTGGAGTTCTCCGAGGCCATTCACAACCAGGTACGCACGTCGCTCTCCACGCTCAAAGGCGCGTTTGAACAACAGGACAAATTCAAGCAATATCAAGCCGGTTTTTACAGAGCCATGCAACAAAGGGCCGCCAAGGCGGATTTCCAGGCCTGGATCATCGGTGACGGCGACGACAACGCAAGGGGCATGGAACTGATGAACCTGTTCAGGTCCCACCAGGTCGAGTTCAAGTCGCTGGCAGCCGAGGTCAAGGCGGATGGCCAGGTTTTCAAACCCGGTCATGCCTGGGTTATTCCCGTTAACCAGCGTCAGTTCGGTGTGGCGCAAGCCATGCTGGAAACACGCACCCAATTCGAAGACAAGGTGTTTTACGATATCTCTGCGTGGAATTTACCCATGGCTTTCAACCTGCCTTTTGCAAAACTGGCAAAACTGCCCGCAACCTCAAACGACGACCCTGCAAAATCCTCCGGCGCGCCCGACCCCGCCGCTGTCGCGTGGATCATCTCCTGGCAGCAGATGAACGCCCCCGTTGTTTTGCAGGATTTACTCGACGCAGGCGCCACGGTGCGCGCAGCCACGAAACCGTTCAGCATCGGCAACGGATCCAACGCCATGTCATTCAGCGAAGGCAGCCTGGTGATACTTTCCGGCCTGCAGGACAAAGAAAAATCCGGCGCTATTTTTGATCTACTCCAAAAGGCCGACATCAACGTCCATTCGGTCAACAGCCAGTTAACCGCCCAGGGCCCCGGCCTCGGCACCAGCCATTTCAGAAAAGTGAACGTCGTTAAACCACTGCTGGTCGTCGGTCAGGGCACGCGCGCCTATGATGCAGGCGAAGCCTGGTTCCAACTCGATCAGCGCCTTGGAATGGCGCCGGTTTTGGCCGATATCCAGCGCCTGAAATCGATCGACCTGCGTGACTACACGCACCTGTTAATGGTGGAAGGCAAATATGCCGACATCAGCAATAACCTCAAGCAGGACATCGCCTCGTGGGTCAGTGACGGCGGCGTGCTCGTCACCATACAGGGTGCAGCGACATGGGCCGAGTCACTGTGTTTCGAATCCAATGGCTGCGCGGAAGACAAAGACGAGAAAAAGGACGCCAAAGAACCGCTTAAACCAATGGCATATGCAGATTTTGATGACCAGGAAGCACAACGCACCATCGCCGGCGCGATTGTCAGGGCGAGCGTCGATAAAACCCACCCGATCGCTTTTGGTTACACCAGCGAAGTACCATTATTACGCAGGGGCGCGACGCTTTTAAAAGCAAGCGAAAACCCTTTTGCGAC
>DATCZY010000484.1:0-5152 GCA_036525655.1 Lysobacterales bacterium
GAACGGCAATGAATGCTCTAGCAGCCGGAAAACTTCCATGTGCCTTCGGTGGCCGGAGTCTGATGCAGGACTTTAGCAGGTCCCGCGATCAGATCGCGGCGCCCATCTTGAAGATCGGCAGGTACATGGCAACGACCAGGCCGCCAATGAGAACACCCAGTATCGACATGATCAGGGGTTCAAGCAGGCTGCTGAGTGCTTCGACGGCATCATCGACTTCGGCCTCGTAGAAATCCGCGACCTTGGAAAGCATGGCGTCCAGGGAGCCGGATTCCTCGCCAATCGCAACCATCTGTTCGACCATATTGGGGAACAGGCCGGTCTGGCTCATGGCGAACTGCAGCTGCTGACCGGTGGCGACACTGTCGCGGATCATCAGCGTGGCATCCGTGAAGACGATGTTACCGGTCGCCCCGGCCACCGATTCCAGCGCTTCGACCAGCGGTACGCCGGCCGAGAACATGGTGGACAGGGTGCGCGCATAACGGGCGACCGCAGCCTTGTGCATAATCGGGCCGACAACCGGCATTTTAAGAACAGCCCGGTCGAGGAAGCGACCGAAGGAGCGGGAACGTTTCTTTGTCTGCGAAAAACCGACCACGGTGGCAATTGCCACGCCAACTACCAGCCACCATTTTGCCTGCATGAATTCGGACATGTCGACGACAAAGCGGGTGAACGCCGGCAGGTCTGCGCCGAAATTACTGAACAGGTCCTCGAACTGCGGCACCACGAAAATCAGCAGGATAGCCGTCACGATCATGGCGACGACGATAACCGCTGTTGGGTAGAACATGGCCTTCTTGATCTTGGCCTTGAGGGCTTCGGTCTTTTCCTTGTAGGTGGCGATATTATCAAGCAGTGTTTCCAGTACGCCGGCCTGCTCACCGGCATTGACCAGGCTGACGACCAGTGCGTCAAAATGCATCGGGTGTTTTGCCAGTGCATCGGAAAGTGCAGTACCGGATTCTACCTCGGCCTTGACTTTCAGGATCAGGTTGCGCATGCCGGCATGTTCATGGCCGCGGCCGATAATCTCGAATGACTGGACCAGTGGTACGCCGGCGGCCATCATGGTGGCCAGCTGGCGGAAAAAGATGGCCACATCTTTTGCCAGGATCTTTTTCTTCTCGCCCTTCTTGAATAACGTGCTTTGCTTGCGCACTTTCAGGGGCTTGATGCCCTGCTTGCGCAAGTCCGCCTTGATCAGTGACGGATTGAAGCCACGTGTTTTTCCCGTGACCTTGACGCCGCGCTTGTCGGTGCCGGTCCAGAGGAAGAGATCGGGTTGTTTGAGTGCTTTTTCGGCCATTGCCTAGTCCTTTGTTACGCGGTCTACTTCATTAAGACTGGTGATGCCGGCTGCCACTTTCTTCAGGCCGGATTCCCTGAGGTCTGCGACGCCTTCGAGTTTTGCCTGTTTTTCAAGCTCCAGCGAGTTGCCGCCTTCCATAATGATGCGCCCCATCACTTCCGAGACCCGCATGACCTGGTAGATGCCGATACGACCCTTGTAGCCGCCGGTGCAGCTATCACAGCCGACGGGTCCGTAGATCTTCAGGCCATCTTTAATCTGTGTTTCCGTGAAACCCGCCTTTAGCATCTGCTCTTCCGGTATATCGACTTCCTTCTTACAGTTATTACACAGACGACGTGCAAGACGCTGCGCCATAATCAGGTGCACGGCGGAGGCGATGTTGTACGGTGGCACGCCCATGTTGGCGAGACGCGTCAGGGTCTGGGGTGCGTCGTTGGTATGCAGTGTAGACAGAACAAGGTGTCCGGTCTGGGCGGCCTT
Organism: Lysobacterales bacterium; assembly: GCA_036525655.1. Taxonomy (GTDB): domain Bacteria; phylum Pseudomonadota; class Gammaproteobacteria; order Xanthomonadales; family SZUA-36; genus SZUA-36. The sequence continues at coordinate 1,799 of DATCZY010000484.1, forward strand.
GACCGAGATTTCCGCTGTTTCCAGGTCGCGAATCTCACCCACCATGATGATGTCCGGGTCCTGCCGGAGGAAGGCGCGCAGTGCGACGGAGAAGTCCAGTCCGGCCTTGCGATTCACGTTGACCTGGTTGATGCCCATTACGTTGATTTCCACCGGGTCTTCACAGGTGGAGATGTTGCGATCAGGTGAGTTCAGCATGTTGAGGCCGGTGTACAGCGACACGGTTTTACCACTACCGGTCGGGCCGGTGACCAGCACCATACCGTAAGGTTTGTTGATGGCTTCGATGAACAGGGTCTGTTGTTCCGGTTCAAAGCCGAGTGCGTCAATACCGATTTGTGCGGCGCTGGCATCAAGGATACGCAGCACCACTTTTTCGCCGTACAGGGTCGGTAGTGTATTGACGCGGAAATCAATGGAGCGGTTGCGCGACAGGTTCATCTTGATACGTCCATCCTGCGGGACGCGTCGTTCGGCGATATTCATGCGACTCATGACCTTGAGTCGCGCAATAATGCGCATGGCCAGCGAACGGGGCGGTGATGTGATCTCGTGCAGTACGCCATCATTACGGAAGCGAACGCGAAATTCCTTCTCGTAGGGTTCCAGATGAATATCGGATGCACCCGAGTTGATCGCATCCAGCAGGACCTTGTTTACGAAACGGACGACCGGCGTGTCATCGATATTATCCGAGTCGCCTGTATCACTGTCCTTGCCGTCGTCATCTGCGGAAGAGATATCGAGATTGTCGAGGTCGGCATCCATGAGATCCGACATGGTGTTGTCGAGTGCTTCGAGTGCACGGTGGATGGCCTTGCGCAGTTGTGCTTCTTCAACAAGGACGGCTTCGGTGTTGATGCCGGTATGAAATTTGAACTCGTCGATTGCGCCCAGGTTGGTCGGGTCGGAGACCGCGATATACAGCCGGTTGGCACGCGCAAACAGGGGCAGGGCGTTATGCTGCTGGATCAGCTTGTCGCTGACCATGCGAATCGGTGCGACCTCCATATCCATCGCCTCGAGGTCGATCAGCGGCACGCCGAATTCATGTGCGCCGGACCGGGCGATCTCGCTACTGCCAAGGATCTTGTTTTCAACCAGGTAACTGACAAAATGCGAACGCTTTTTGAGGGCCGCTTCGTGTGCCGAAGTGGCATCATCCTCGGACAGCAGGCCATCCATGACAAGGCGTCTGGCGAGGCCGCTGAGATTGGCTGTCGGGTTAGTTGTGGCCATGTTTCATAAGCTTGTCAGATAACAGTCTCTGTACGCTGTGATCGCTGTACGATTTTCCATAGTTCACTCGCAGAGAAATACGCTGCGAAGCTGTCGGGTAAAAGTACAATAATTTCATTATATGTCAAGTATTTATCGGGTATATTTGCATATCCCCGGGCTGCATGACACCCCTGACAAAACATTGTTCCGGTCAGACGCTATACCATTGTTTCGTCCTGATTTATTGATTCTTTAACCCGTTGGCACATTGTGCCTGCCTGACACAGGCAACAAGGGTTCGCAATGCGGCCGAGAGTTTATTGCAATTCATTCTCGAGGACCGCCCGATAGCGGCTGGCAATGAGCGCCCAGGCGTAGTTTTGCTGTGTATAAGTCCTGGCGTGCCTGCCCGCCTGCTGCAGCCGGTCAGGGTCGTTCAGCAGGTCGGTAATCTGATGTTGCCAGGCATCGGCATTGCCGGCTTCCAGCAGAAAACCGTTTTCCCCCTCACTGATGGCGTCCTGCAGGCCTTCGATACGGGCAGCTACCACGGGTAAACCGCGTTCCGCCGCTTCGAGGACAACCAGTCCGAATCCTTCCATATCGTCGGCAACCGGTATATTGGGCTGAACGAACAGGTCGGCACAGGCAAACAACTGCTCGCGGTCCCTGTTTGAGACGGCACCTGTCATGACGACCCTGTTTTGCAGTTGCAGGCGCTCAACAGTGGCCGCGATGTTATCCCGCTCAGGACCGTTGCCGGCAACCACGTAGGTCAGGTCAGGGTCCAGCCCGGGCAGGACGTTTTCTATAAACCAGGCAACGCCTTTTCGCCGGACCAGGCGACCGAGGGTTAATAGCATTCGACCGGGTACCGGGTGTGAGAGGCGATGTTCAAGTGCCTGGCGCTGACAGTGTTCGATGGATGCCGTTAATTCCACGCCATTGGGTATGAAGGTGAATTTCCTGGCGGGTATGCCACGCCCGGTACCCTCGCTGATGGTTGCGTTACCGACGGCAATGAGGCGGTCGAGGCCGGGAAGAAAGCGGCCAACCCACAACGCCTGGTAAACGCGGCTGGCGTAAGTCAGGTCGAGGCCATGCACAATGCAGGCCACGGGTTTCCTGGAGAACAGCTTGATGACGGCGCCGATGATGGCCAGTACGCCGTCACCAAGCAGGACGATATCGTAGCGCCGCAGCACAAGTAGTGCCCGGATAGTTGCGTACGGCAGAAACAGCGGCAGCAGCTTTTTGCCATGCCGGTTCGCTATCACGCCTGTCTTGCAATGCGCACCGAGTGCCTGTGCGATTGACTGGTTCTGCTGTTCAATTCCGCCAATGACCGGCGGAAAGGCGCGTGAAATGAAAAGTACTTTCATTATGGAAAGCAGTACACGGCTATTTTTTAAGTACCCAGATATAGCCGGGGAACGCCCAGTAAGCGAATCTTAGCAGCAGGCGTGCAACGGCGGCCTTCAGGCTGCCCGGCCTGACCATGTAGCTGGTGTGGTACCTGTCTGGCTCGGTGATCAGTTGCGCGGTGTAGTCATGGCGCGAAAAATCTTTCACCAGCGACCTCAGGCCCCAGTAACTGAGGTGTTTCTCGTGGTAGTGGTCGGCCTTGCCGGCCAGCCTGATATAGAGATGCGCCAGCGGGCGAGGCAACACGGACAACAGCGGCAGGTTGTAGTGTGGTTCGTTCCACATCAGCCGGTTACCGGCAGAGAAATAGCAGACACCATCTTTCTTCAGTACGCGATGAATTTCACCGAACATCCTGTACGGGTCCGGGACATGTTCGTACACGTGCGAGCAAACCACCACATCAAAGCTGTTATCACTGAATGGAAGTTGCAGGGCATCCGCGACCTGGAATTCCAGGTTGTCGCGACTGAAGTTACTGGCTGCGTGCCTGATCGCCGGCTCGTCAATATCGACCCCCACGACCCGCCTGAAATGCTGTGACAGGAAGTTGTCGATAATGCCGACCGAGCCACCGACATTAAGAAGTTCGTAGGTATCCAGGGGTTCAGGCAGGCAGTCCTCCAGCACGGCGACCATGGTGCGTGCCTTGCGTTCCCTGTTCTCGGTATCGAATACATACGGACTGTTCTCCGAAAAACCGTATTG
>DATCZY010000485.1:0-3192 GCA_036525655.1 Lysobacterales bacterium
CGGCCTTTTTACCTGTCGATGGGTGCCCTCTGGGACCAGTTGAAATATCTGCAAAGGAATGGACTGGATGACAGGATTTATCAAGCCGCGTTCTGGGAGAAGATCATGTACCCGTTCGCAATTATCGCGTTGGTGATGGCGGGTATGCCTTTTGTGTTTGGATCTTCCAGGCAACACAACCACGGCTTCAGGCTGTTTATCGGTATGACCCTTGGCGGTGTGTTCATGCTGGTCAACGCGGGTGTGCAAAATCTTGCATCAGCCTACTCGTTCCCGGTGGCTTTCAGTACGGCCATGCCATCTCTTGTCCTGATGGTTGTCGCGGTCACTATTTTGCGCCGTTCGATTTGAGGGCCGGCTGTCGGAGTCGGGCTGAGTCCTCACTCCCTCGATCCGGATACATCGCCATGAACGAGGCTTTCGGTGGCCGGCCCGGAGTTGCAATACGATGCACGCTACACCGGTAACGGTTGGCTATTTGCCGGACGCTAATTTTTAACTGACTTGATCAACAGGGTGTGCGCGGCGAGGTCATGCCAGCCCCGGTTTTGCGAGTCGACCAACGCCCACAAAATGCCGAGGCCAAAAGCGCCCAGTGCGACAAGTCCGACGAGGAACCGCAGCAAACACCTTGGCCAGGAGATTATCCGGTCATCGGCGCTGACAAGTTTTAGCCGCCAGGCGCGCATCCCCATGGTCATGCCCCCATATCGCCAGCATCCCCCCAGGTATGCAAAACAGACCACCAGTAACCATAGCGTAAACCAGAAGTCATGCAAGGCGACCTTGTTGACGTCGCCGAAAGGCAGGGCGAGCGCCGTTGCCACTATCAACAAACCAAGCAAAATGACGGTGTCATATAACATCGCCATTAACCTGCGCGGCAATGGGCAAGGGGTGTAACTGGTCGGTGATCCAGGTTTGTTTTTGTCCACTTCAAATGCCTGTTCGTTTGTTCGCCGTAAAATATGCGCTGCATAAGTTTATAACCATACCTGACCCAAAACATGTTTCCGTAGATGATCGGTAAATCCATGTTCTATTTTGAGTGAATGGGTTGGGGGTTAAAATGATCTCACGTGCCGGCAGCGGATGTCTCGGGGCGAATCACGCGTCGCAGTAATGGCTTGCGCGGCCTTTTCGCGCGCCCTTATCCATCACTCTATTGGCGGGATTGGCAATGCGAAAACCGGATGTTTTGGATACAGAATGCCGATTCATGAATTGTCCGGCTGTTCCTTAAGTTATTATTGAAACCATGGATGGAATACATGCGTAAAAAACAGACAGGGAAGCTATCGTGAAAACCGGTGCGCAAGAACCTCGAGCGGGTACTAAACAGGATCCGGTTATCGAACGCTTCCTGGATAACCTTTGGGCCGAGCGCGGATTGAGTGATAACAGTTTAATGAGTTATCGCCATGACCTGTTGAATTTGCAAAACCAGCTTGCCGTGCGCGGAAAAGCCGTCAGCGATGCGAGGCGGGAAGATCTGTTGGCGATACTCGCAGCCGAGATGCAACAGGGCAAAAGCCCGCGTTCACTATCACGATACCTGTCAGCATATCGTCAGTTCTATCGTTGGCTGGTGCGTGAAGGCAAAATCGAAAGCGATCCGGTGGCTTTGATTGAAAGCCCAAAGACGGGGCGCGGACTGCCCAAGGCATTAACCGAGGCACAGGTGGAAGCCCTGCTCGGGGCGCCGGATACCGGAACGGCATTGGGTATGCGCGACAGGGCCATGCTGGAGTTAATGTATGCGACTGGCTTACGGGTAAGCGAGTTGGTGGGTCTCGAGTTATCCAATGTCAATATGAACCAGGGCGTAGTCCGGGTAATGGGTAAAGGGCAAAAAGAGCGGCTGGTGCCAATCGGGGAAGAGGCGCATGAAAGTCTGAAAACTTATTTGTCATCTGACAGGCCCGAACTTTTGCAGGGCGTCCAGACAGATAGCGTATTCGTAACCACGCGCAAATCCGGAATGACACGCCAGGCGTTCTGGTACATGGTGCGCCGATACGCTGAGCAGTGCGGTATAACACGCAAGCTTTCGCCCCACATGTTGCGTCACTCGTTTGCGACCCATTTGCTCAATCACGGTGCTGATTTGCGGGTGGTTCAGCTGCTGCTGGGGCACAGCGATCTGTCCACCACCCAAATCTATACACACATTGCCCGTGAGGGGCTCAAGCGTATGCACGAGGTTCATCACCCGCGTGGTTGACTGAACCGGTTTCTATCCTCAATTTATTGGTTGAACTTTTCCGTGCATACAGGTCAAATGCAACCAGAGCACAGACACTTATTAAAATCCGGAGAATATTAATGAATCGTACTTCGCCTTTGATTGCAGCTTTGTTAAGCTGTTTTTTGCTAACAACCGCGAATGCTGACACGAAAGACGAGCAGGCATTCGACGCTGTTGAGGCCAAGATTCGCGCTTTGGTTCCCAACGCGAAAACCATTGCGATTTCGGAAACACCCATCGAAGGTATTTTGCAAGTCCAGATCAATAGCGACATCGTTTATGTGACCGCCGATGGCCAGTACCTGTTACAGGGACAGATCATGGATATCGACACCCGCGCCAATATAACCGATCAGGCGAAGTCCGGTATTCGCCTGGGCCTGCTGAACGGTTTGAATCCGGATGAGCAGATCATTTTCGCGCCTGAGAATCCGAAGTATGAATTACTTGTATTCACGGATATCGACTGTGGCTACTGCCGGAAACTCCATAACCAGATCAAAGAGTACAACGACGAAGGCATTGCTATTCATTACATGGCCTTTCCTCGCGCAGGTATCGGATCGGATTCATATGACAAGTTTGTGTCCGTCTGGTGCGCAGATGACCAAAAGGAAGCTTTGACGCTGGCCAAAAACGGTACTGACCCAGCACCAATGAAATGCCCGAACCCGATTGCCGACCAGTATGAACTGGGCCGTGAAGTCGGCGTTACCGGCACCCCGGCCCTGGTCACAACCGACGGCACATTGATTCCGGGCTACATGCCTCCAGAACAACTACGCCAAAGACTGGAATCCTTGCAGGCACCCGGCGAATAGACACGCATACCCAGATTTAAACCTTCAAAAAGAAAACCCCGCCCAACCCGCGGGGTTTTTTATGTCCAGGATTATGTTCAGGATGAACGGTATATCGCGATAGAGCACATGGATGTGCGGCGC
>DATCZY010000486.1:0-10083 GCA_036525655.1 Lysobacterales bacterium
GAAAGATTCGATCATGGCGTCCACCAGTGCCGGTGTGACTTCCTTGGCCATTCCATTCTTGGCATAGGACCGAATGCCGTGCGCGAACGTAGCATCTTCCTGGGTCTGCATGATCATGTAGTCCTGCACTTTCACACCGTCTTGCATGGGTGTTCCGATATCGCGCAGGGGTTGCAGTTCTTTTTCGCCGGCGGCAGGATCACCCGCGTATACGACTTCCATCGCAACCACCGAAACACCATCGGGCATGGTCATCATGGCCGGACCCACATAGAGATCATCGGAAAGGCCGGCATACCAGCCGGCATAAAAGCTGAGTACTTCGCGCGCCTGCTCAATGGGCCATACGATCGTGCCTGAGAGCACGTTGCGGTCGAAGGGGTGAAGCTGAAATTCAAACTGGGTCGCCACGCCAAAATTGCCGCCGCCACCGCGCACGGCCCAGAACAGATCCGGTTCCTGCTCGGCGCTGACAGTCCGGATCTGGCCATCAGCGGTCACCAATTGAACGGAAACCAGGTTGTCGATGGCCAGCCCGTACTTGCGGTTCAGGCGCCCGAAGCCTCCGCCCAATGTGAAACCACCCACTCCGGTGTGTGAAACCACGCCGGCGGTGGTAATCAGTCCATGTTGCAAAGAAGCCATGTCGAGGGCGTTCAGGAGCGCGCCACCCTGCGCGTAGGCCCGCCGTTTTACGGGGTCGGCGGTGACCTTGTTCATATCGGCAAGGTCGATCATCAGGCCCTTGTCACAAACCGACTTGCCGGGCCAGCTGTGACCACCTCCCCTGACAGAGACAAGCAGTTGCCGCTCTGCCGCAAAACTCACCGCATGGCGGACGTCGTCGGCATCCGCGCAACGCGCGATCAAGGCCGGATACCTGTCCCACATCCCATTCCAGACCTTGCGCGCAGTGCTGTATTGCGTATCGCCCTGCATCAGCAGCGCACCTTTCAGTTGCTCTGCGAGACCCGTGACCGCAGCCTGTTCGATTTCGATCCCGGCGCCATCCAGCGATACAGCGGGAATATTCCCTTGGGCCAGCGCCGCATTGATCATGAAAGGGTATGCGGCTGCAACGCTTGCAGCCAGCGAAGTCCTGCAAAATTCCCGTCTTTTCATGTTGAAGTCTCCTATAACCGGTTTAAGCTGTCTGATTAATTTAAGAATAGGCGAAAAGACAAGAACTTCAAGCCGCGGGTCATGAGCGTTGTAGCTTTCAACAAGTGCAATTCCTGTTACAAGTTTGAAACAAGATGCTGACCGCTATGAAACCGCTAAAATTGACCTGGCCCTGACTGGCGGACCATGAGAATTTTCATCCCGAGGGCACCTTGTTTATTGCAGCCACCGTCAGGAGTGATAAGCTGTACTTCTGTGACTAACTACACGAAGGAAACAGAGTAATTTTGACACCAGGCAACCAGCATATCCTCAAGACCCTGATCGTAGATGATGAATCCCTGGCGCGGCGGGGCCTGGTTCATCGTCTCAAAAACATTGCGGACATCGAAATAGTGGGTGAGGCCCATAACGGCCGCGAAGCCCTTAAACTCATCAATGAGAAAAGACCGGACCTGGTGTTCCTCGATATACAAATGCCCGGCATCAACGGTTTCCAGGTTGTGAAGCAGCTCGATATCGAGACCATGCCGATCATTCTCTTCCTGACTGCCTACGATGAATACGCGGTGCAGGCCTTCGAGGTCAATGCCCTCGATTACATCCTCAAGCCCATTGATGAAGAAAGGCTAAACCAGGTCCTGGACAAGGTGCGCGCCAATCTCAGTCAAAAACGCGCACTCAAACAAAAACGCCAGTTACTGGAGTTGGTCAGCCAGATCAGCGGTGAGACAATCAGCAGTTTTGCCGAGCTTGCAGAAAAGAAAGTTGCGGGCCTGGCACACAAAGAACCTTCACGCCTCGCTATCAGGGACGGCGGACGCACCACCTGGGTCAACCAGGACGACATCGAGTGGATCGATGCGGCCGGCGATTACATGTGCGTGCAGGCGCAAGGCATCACTTACATCATGCGCAAGACCATGAAAGAGCTCGAAAGGGAACTGGATGGCGGCATCCTGCAGCGCATTCACCGTTCAACCATCATCAATGTCAGGCTGGTACGGGAAATGGAGTCGCACATCAACGGTGAATATTTCCTCACGCTGGAGTCCGGTCACCGGGTCAAACTTTCCAGAACCTATAAAGACAAGCTAAAGCTTTTCAAGTAGCCACAACCTGGCAACTCTAAATGCACCAAAGCCCGTGCGGATATCGATCAGTGGCAAAGTTATCCCCGTGAAGGCTGGGAACTATTAGCGCCATCACAACACTGCTTCGGCTTATCTCCCGTTTAAAACCGTTCGTCGCAGACCGTGACTATGGGCACAACCATCCGCCCATCCCCTTGTCCAAAATGCCAATCGCCAGGACCAATTGATTGATCCATTAAATTGTTTGTAACGGTTTGTAAGTTTGAAGCGTCATAAGTACTGAATAAGCAAAGGCGGGAAATTTTCTCCCTGATCATCGTCTGACCGACACTCCTGACTTTGCTTACGACACCGCTCCCGCTGTTAACCCTCTTTCAGCGCGGAGCGGTTTTTTTATGCGCCAATAAAAAAGCCGGATTTCTTGTGTTCTTATTTCTGTAACCAGTTCTCAAGTATGATCTGAGCAGCAATGGCGTCTTTCAAAGACGCATCCTTTCGTCTCATTCCACCGTGTGACCGGGAATCCACGAAACGCTGCTCTGCACTAAAGGAGGTCAGACGTTCGTCTTCAAAATAAACGGGGATTGCGTAGCGGCCTTCGAGCTGGCGGCCAAATCGCCGGGCGCTCTCTGACATATCGGTTTCACCGCCATCTTCAGCCAACGGCAAACCAACCACCAGTGCGGTTGGTTTCCATTCTTTGAGAATCGAAGAGATCGCCTGCCAGTCAGGCCGGTCTGCAAAAGGCACCACCGAGAGTGCGCTGGCTGAGCTTGTCACAGTTTGCCCGACGGCTACCCCGATCCGCCTTAAACCAAAATCAAACGCGATGATTGTACCTGCTGGTCTGGCAGCCTCATCAGGCATGCCCGCCGACCCCGTGCAGGTCGCTGACGCTGATACCGAGCTTACCCAGCGCTTTTTCCCACCGCTGCGGCAGTGCTGATTCAAAGATGATGCCTTTGTCTGCTTCCACTGACAGCCAGGCATTCTGGCGCATTTCAGATTCCAGCTGGCCGTCACCCCATCCGGCATAACCGAGTGCGACGAGGAATTTCTCCGGACCTTTACCGGCAGCAATGGCGGTCAGAACATCGCGCGACGTCGTTACCATGATGTCGTCATTGATCCTGACACTCGAATCAAAGCCCTCAACCGGCGTGTGCAGCACGAAGCCATGATCGGGGCTGACCGGACCGCCTTCGAGCACGGCCATCGAAGAGACTTCATGATTCTCGCAGGGGATGTTCAACTGGAATAAAAGCTCACCCAGCGTGAAGGCGGATTGGCGGTTGATCGTGATCCCGATTGCTCCTTCTTCATTATGCTGGAACAACAGCGTCACGCTGCGTGAAAAATTTGGGTCAGCCATGGCCGGCATTGCGATCAACATCTGTTGCTGCAAATAGCCGCTGACGACATTTTGCGATTTAGCACTCATATACCGAATATTAGTCCAGTTTGAATTCTTTACAAGCGGGGATTTCGACCCGGTTGAAGAAAAAACCTGGAGTTGCAGAAATCAGGCTTGTCGTGTCGCTGTTTCAGGCTCGATTTTTGTAAAAACGCGGGCCCGGCAACTAATTCAACCCCTTGAAATCTCGTGAAAAACGCCATGTGCGTGTGATATGCAATACATCCACAGTGGCATTGATATGGTCCGGCAATGGCGAGTAAGGACCGGCCAGGCGGACGATCCGGGTGGCAGCCTGATCCAGCTGGGGTAGTCCGGAGCTACGCTGGATATCGATACTTTCTACGCTGCCGTCGCGGTTCAGGCCCACCGTCATGACCAGGTCACCCGTCAACTTCAGCCGTCTGATTTCTTCCGGGTAGTTGAGGTTGCCCACCCTTTCCACCTTGGCAACCCAGGCCTGCATATAGGCGGCGTACTCGTACTCACGCGTATTGGCGGATATCCATTTGCGGCGCGGCAGTTTTGATTGGGATTCGCGGTCGCGTTGAATCCCGGGCTGAAGTTTCGCCATCGTCATACTTTCCTGCATCAGCAGTGCGGCGCTCGGCAACGGCGGCTCCGGTTGCGCAATACTGGTGATCTGCTGGGTAAAAGCGGCGCTGTCATCTTCGATCAGTATCTGCTCACGCGCCGCATCGGCCACGCTGGACATCTGTTCCTGCTGGTCCAGCGGGTCTTCACCTTCAGCGGGACCAGGCGATGCCCCGGTGTTTTCCTGCGACGGCCTGCTGGCCTCGTTGGATTCTCCACCGCCCTGCTGTGAAGCCTGGGCGAGGAAATCCGCCTCTTCCGGTTTTGACTCGGAACGCCAATTCACCAATACGACATCCAGTGATTCCAGCGGGTGGGTCAGGGGTTTGAAATCGATTGCAAATCCAACCCCCAATAAAATAACGACGTGCAACGCCAACGCCATCAAAAAGCTGACAGCGATTCGGTCATTGCCGGCTTGAATCGCTAACATCATTATTTCAACATCGCCTCCACGGCATCAAAAAGCTGGCCTGCAATGTTCAGGCCGAACTCCTTGTCGAGTTCCCGGATACAGGTTGGACTGGTCACATTCACCTCGGAAAGATAGTCGCCGATAACGTCCAGACCGGCAAACAGGATACCGCGCTTTTTCAGTTCCGGGGCAACCTGCGAACAGATCCAGCGATCCCGATCACTCAGGGGGACCCCCTTGCTGCTGCCACCCTTGGCCAGGTTACCCCGAAAATCGCCCTTGCCGGCAAAGCGCGCCAGTGCGTAGGGTACCGGCTCACCATTCACCACCAGTATGCGTTTGTCACCCTGGGTGATTTCATCGATATACCGCTGCGCCATCACAGGTCTCGAGTTGTGACGGGTAATGGTTTCGAGGATCACATTCAGGTTCATGTCAGCTTCACTGACCTGGAATACGGACTCTCCGCCCATGCCGTCCAGCGGTTTAACCACACAGTGCCCGTGCTTTAGCACAAACTCCCTGAGCTGATTGGACGAACTGCTGATGAGCATCGGCACGCAGCACTGCGGAAAGTTATTGATAAAGAATTTCTCGTTGGCATCGCGCAGGCTTTGCGGCCGGTTGATGACCAGGGTGCCGGCTTTCTCCGCCAATTCCAGCATGTAGGTCGTATAGATATAGTCCATATTAAAGGGCGGGTCGCGGCGCATCAGAACAATGTCGAGCTCATCCAGCGGTTTGCTGCCAACCGGGATCAGGCTGAACCAGTCCGTCGCATTGTCACGTACTTTGAGTTGTTGCATTTCGGCGAACACCCGTCCGTCTTTTGCGTAAAGGTGTTCCGGTTCCATGTAATACAACGTGTGGCCACGGCGCTGTGCTTCCAGCAGCATGGCGAAGGTGGAATCCTTGTAGGTTTTTATCCCTCCGATGGGGTCCATGACCACACCGGTTTTGAATTCCTTTGGGTTTGTTTTTTCAATTTCAGACATAATCATATCCGCGCTTAAGGTATCCCATTATCGTGTGCTTATCGTTCCGATTCCAGCCATACAAATACCCTGATTCACTAAAAGCCTTGATGCTCAATAATATGAACGACATTCCTCAAAAATTACAACTTGCTGGAAACCTCTCATTTCTAAGGGTAAACTAATTGCATGGCACCGAAATGAGGGGGACTGATTTTGGCATCATTACCGCGCGCAACGCTGTGAAAGGATTCACTGTAAATGCCGCATAACCAGGGAAGACATTATGAGCCAGGAACAATTAGAGTCAAAAGAGGAAGTCACCCAAGCTGCTGACGAGGCCAGGAAACTACGCATTCTGGTCGTTGACGACAGCGCTACCATCCGCCGCTCGGCAGAAACCATGCTCGCCAATGAAGGCTGCGAGGTCATCACCGCCGAAAACGGTTTTGAAGCCCTGTCCAAAATTACGCGCCACCATCCCGACATGATCTTTGTCGACATCATGATGCCCCGTTTGGATGGTTATCAGACCTGTGCGATCATCAAGAACAATGCCGAATTTCGCGAAACGCCGGTCGTTATGCTCACCAGCAAGGATGGTCTGTTTGATATGGCCCGTGGGCGGGTTGTTGGCTCGGATCAGTACCTGACCAAACCCTTCACACGTGAAGAGTTGCTGGGCGCGGTCAAGCAGCACACTGCGGCCTGATACCCGCATTAAACCGTGTCTCCGGGACAATAAATAAAATCCCTCGGGATCAAGGACGATGAGTAACGTAAACGCATCTCTTAATAAATTGCTGGATTATGAGCAGCGAAGCCTGGCCTTCGAACCGGGGCAGATTAACGGGCAGGAACATAGCGGCGAGTGGGCCGGGGTCATCTTTCGTATCGGCGATGTGCGCCTGGCCTGCAATGTAAACCAGGTACACGAATTCCTGCCGATCCCCGCATTCACGCCGGTGCCGGGCACCAAGCCGTGGATTCTGGGTCTGGCCAATGTTCGCGGTGATCTGCTGACCATCGTTGATCTCGCCTGGTTTCTAAACGGAAAACGCTCGCCTGTTTCCATGCGTACCCGGCTACTGGCGGCCAGTCTGCGCGGGCGCCCCATCGGCCTGCTCGTCGACGAGGTGTTTGGCCAGCGTCATTTTGTCAGTGACGAAGGCAAGGTGACCCATTTGCCAAAGAATTCCCCGCTAAAGAATTTTGTACATATGCAGTATCGGTCAGGCCAGGACGTATGGCAGGAACTGGATCTGGAAACCCTGTTTTCTACCACAGAATTTCTCAATGGCGCTGCGGCGTGAGAGTTGCAGGAAAGCGAATGAATAATAGACAGCCTGAAATCAAGAGCCAACGATCATGGGGGGTCTACCTGGCCACCGGTCTCCTGATTATTTCCCTGGTTTTCGTTGCGATCACTTTCTTTCAACTCGCCCGCTATGCCCGACATGAGCAGGAATGGATATCACGCGCCACTGATGTCCAGGTCTCGTCACAACAGCTGGCCAAATCGGCCGGTGAAGCGGCGACGGGTAACCTCGACGCCTTCCTTGAACTCGGAAACTCCCGTAAAACGATAGCCGTTGCGATGGACAGGTTGCGCGCAGGTTCTGCTTCGGGCAATCTGCCGCCGACACCGAAGGCTGTTGCCATGCCGATGAAGCAACTCAACCTGAGCTGGGACCGCATGAGCACGAATGCGGCCAGCATCCTCGATCGCGAAAAACTGATACTCGAGCTTTCAACGGCGAGCAACGTCGTGCAGGATAATATCCCTGCCATACAGGAACAGACTGACGCCAGCATCAGGGCGCTCACGAAAAGCGGCGCTCCGACAAACCAGGTGGTGTTTGCAAGCCGTCAGCTGGTCCTGGCAGACCGGATTCTGCGGCATGTTTCGGAAGTCCTGCAGGGCGGCAGCAAAGCGGTTAGCGGCGCCGAAAGCCTGGCCAGGGACCGTGTGCTTTTTGACCAGGTGATCACCGCCCTGTTACGTGGAAATTCAGAATTGGGGGTCACCCAGGTGCGCAATACCGATGCGCTTCAGTCACTGGGGAAAGCCAGGACGCTGTTTGAAAAAATCAAGCCGCAGATCAACACGATCCTCGAATATTCCAGTGACCTGTTTGAAGTGCGCGGTGCTGCAGATGAGATTTTTCTCACCAGCCGGAGCGTGTTTGACCAGGCGGCCGCGCTCAAAAAGGCCATCGCAGAATTACCACAAACGCGTTCCTGGCCGACTTTGACAACCGCTGCCGCAGGGCTGGCGGTCATGGTATCGATGGTCTGGTTGCTGGTGTACTCGTTCCTTTCCGCCGAACGTCGACGGGCAAAGATCGCGGCCAAAACGAACAAGAAAAATCAGGACGCCATCCTGAAATTATTGGATGAAATGAGTTCATTGGCCGACGGTGACCTGACCGTACAGGCCACGGTCAGCGAAGATATCACCGGTGCAATTGCAGACTCGGTCAATTTTGCTATCGAACAACTTCGCGAACTGGTCAAGCGGATCAAATATACCGCCCAGGAAGTGGCGGGTTCCGCCATGGCAACACTCGCCTCGACATCAGAACTCGCCAAAGCGGCCGCGGCACAGGCCGAGCAGGTGGGCGCTGCAACCATGACCGTGCAAAAAATGTCAGAGTCGTTTGATACCATGACCAAGCGTTCCAACGAATCGAGTGAAGTGGCTCGCAGATCGGTTGATATCGCTCATACCGGCGGTGTGAAAGTCCGTGAAACCATCAATGGCATGGATACCATCCGCGAGCAGATTCAAGGTACTTCCAAGCGTATCAAACGCCTCGGTGAATCAACCCAGGAAATCGGCGACATCGTAGAGCTGATCAATGGCTTTGCAGAGCAGACCAACGTGCTCGCGCTGAATGCGGCCATCCAGGCTGCATCCGCCGGGGGCGCCGGCAGGGGTTTTGCGGTGGTTGCGGATGAAGTGCAGCAGCTTGCCGAAAGCGCCACCAACTCCACGCGAAGAATCGAGTCCCTGGTGCAGACCATCCAGGCCGATACATTCGAAGCTGTCGTATCAATGGAATCAACGATTTCAGAAGTCGTCAGCGGCGCCCGCCTGGCGGAAGACGCGGGCACGGCGCTTGAACACATTGAACTGGTTTCCAATGACCTGTCCAGAATGATAGCCAGCATTTCAGAGGAGGCCTATAAACAGTCAGCGAACGCCACAGAGATTTCCGGGTTGATGAAAAGTGTTCAGGACCTTTCTATCCAGGCGTCTGAAGGTAGCACGCTCGCTGCAAATTCGGTGGAAGAACTGGCTGAGCTCGTCATGCGGCTCAGCGATTCAGTAACCGACTTCAAACTGCCAGAAGACGACTGAATGTTATCGCTCACAGTCAATCTCGGTTTACCCTGCACCGCAGATACTTCAGGAAAACGCTGATGTTACTGGAAGGCTCAAACGTAAGCACCGTATTAACCTGGGTACGTCCGGACCTGGATAAGCACCTGAACCAGATTCGCAGCCAGATCGAGCACATCGCTGGCAGCGCCCACATCGGTGATGCCGTCGAAAACACCTCTGAACACCTGCTGCAATTAAAGTACACCTTCGAAGCGCTGATGTTGCAGGGTGCCACGCTCGTGGTTGAAGAGATGATCACGGTTTGCGATGAACTCCAACGCTACACCATCCGCGACCGCCGCAAAGCGTACGGAGCGATGATGGATGCGATCGTGGTGGTGCCGTCCTATCTGGATCGCTTACAGGCCGGTCACCATGACCTGCCCATTTTGTTGCTGCCGGTGATCAATGAACTGCGTGCGGCTTACAACGCCAATATCGTATCTGAAGCGACATTGTTTGCGCCGAGCCTGGACATTCCGTTGCCTGAATTGGAAATAGGCGCAGACGAACACCGGCCGGCCTTTGACGAACCTTTTCCGGAATTCGCCCTGCGCATGCGCCGCCAGTGGGAAAACGCCTTGCTGCGCTGGTTGCAGCAACAGCAGGATATCGAACTGTTGGCACCGCTCCTGTCCGTTTGCGAGACGCTGCACAACAGGCTTGTAAGACTGGACCTGCGACGTCTGTGGTGGATTGCATCCAAGGTCATTGGCGGACTGCTTGATGGCGTTACCGACAATGATATGCACCTGCGGCGTCTTTTTGCGCGTTTACACCTGGTTCTCAAAGCACTATCGGAAGGCGGTGAAGCGGCGACCGAAGTTGAATCGTCCGACGCCCTTTCCCAAGCGCTACTATTTCACATTGCACAGGCCAAACCCGGCAGCGAAGGCGTGGACCAACTCCGCGAACGCTTTCAACTACAGGAACTGGTCCCTGACCGCGACGTTCTGATACGCGCCCGAGGCGCGGTGACCGGCCGTAACCGTGAGTTGTACATTTCGCTCGGCGCGGCGGTCCGTGATGAACTCTCGCTGGTCAAGGATGCACTTGATCTCGAGTTACGCACCGGTGAAATA
>DATCZY010000487.1:0-4697 GCA_036525655.1 Lysobacterales bacterium
TTTACACCGCGAGAAAGCGTGCCGTAGAGCATCGTGCTGTCGGCAAGGTCGTGCTGCAACGTGAGTTCGCCGGTGAAGTAGTTATCATCGGAGCGGCTGCGCAGTTCATTGGTGTCCTTGTAGTCGTCTTCGAATGTCTCAAAACGACCACCGATGATCATTTGCCAGACGGGCGTGAAGTCATAATCCAGCTGGCCGTAGAGCGCGTAGCGGCGAGTTTTGTACACGCTGTCGAAATGGCCCCAGTACAGACGTGAAAAATCCTCGCTGCGATGTTGCGCGTAGAAACCGGCGACCCAGTTGAAGCGCTCGCCATCGACCGACATCAGGTGGCTGTCGAGACTGATGTTGTCGCGCTCGCGTTGCTGCCGGTCGGTGTTGGCAAAGGGGTAGCAGTATTCGTATCCGTCGCAGATATCCGGGTTGGTCCAGTCCTCGTCATAGCTATAGTGGCTATCGGTATTCGACCAGCTGACGATGGTTTCAAGCGCCATGTCCGGGTCCAACTGCCAGTAGCTTTTGCCCGAAACAGACAGCGATTTCTGCTGGTCCTGACCGGGTTCATCCGACAGGGTGTGACGGTTGTTGTCGAGTGAAAAGGCGTCGTAGCCATTGTCGATATCGACGTAAAAAGCGGTCAATTCTGCGTAGGTATCGCCCTCGCCAAGCCAGCGTAATTTGCCGCGGAGGCTGAACTCATCCAGCTTGTTGGTATCGTCAACCCCGAGGTAATCATTGCTGAAATAACCATCGCCGCTGGTCTGGCCGACCGCGATGCGGCCGAGGAGGTTTTGCGCCAGTGGTCCGCTCAGCGCCGCGACTGCGTTCCAGCTGTTGTAGTTGCCAAGACCTGCCTGCGCGTAGCCTGTGAAGGTTTCGGTCGGGTCGTTTGTGCGGATATTCACCATGCCGGCCAGCGCATTGGTGCCAAAGCGCGTGCCCTGCGGTCCGCGCAGCACTTCGACCTGGCGCGTATCCATCAACACGGCCGATGAGGCAAAACCATTCATGTCCACGTCATCGATGGTGATGCCCACGGACGGGAAGTATTTCGGGTCGACGAACTGTTCGAGGTCACCGATGCCGCGCAACTGTATAAAACGCGCCCGCGAGGCGCCCGAAGAAAAGTTGACGTTGGGTAAAACGTTGAGGACTTCCTGCAGATGCTGCGCACCGCGGTCGAAAATGATGGCCTCGGGTACGACGGAAATACTGCCGCTGCTTTTCAGCAGTTCGGTATTGCGGAACTGGGCGGTAACGATGACTTCTTCGAGATCGCCCTCGGCCGCCTCAAGGGCGAAAACGCCCGCGGGGGCCAACCCCGTCACGAGAAGCAGCCATAAAGCACTTATTTTTTTAAACACAAAAGCCTCCATAAATTACGGAGACCCGGAAGGTGGAGAGATTGAACTTAACTTGCGCCCTATCCCTACGCCGGTATTATCCGGATCAGGTTCAAAGGGTCCGTCCGTTGGAGTGTTAGCTCGCGGACATCTCAGGCCATCTGGCCGCCCCTCAGGCATCCCCATCGGGAATGTACCGATATTTTAACCCAATGGGGGTCGGATTACGCTATTGTCGCATGCCGGTTTTCGCGATTTGATGCGGCATAACTTATGTCCTTGCCATATTGATGCACTGCTTAACCCAAGCTTGTTGTAGTCCCCGTTTTTTAAGCTCCAGGGCGTACGAATGCCTGATAAATTTGAGCCAGAAACGCTACAATGGACACCGCTGAATATCCCGCAAAAGGTTGAATTTTTATGTCTCATTCCGATCTCCCAACAAGCGCGAGAGTGGTCATTGTCGGTGGTGGAATCATTGGCTGCTCGGTGGCCTATCACCTGGCCGACATGGGCTGTAAGGACGTGGTTCTTCTGGAGCAAAGCCAACTGACCGCAGGCACCACGTGGCACGCTGCGGGTTTGATGACGACCTATGGTTCGACCTCTGAAACCTCGCTGCAAATGCGCAAATACTCGCGTGAGTTGTATGCTCGGCTCGAGCAGGAAACAGGCCAGGCGACCGGCTTCAAGGCGGTGGGTTTTATCGAGGTGGCATCAGACGCAGACCGCCTCGAGGAGCAGCGCCGGGTCGCGGCGTTTAACCGTTTCCACGGCATCGATGTCGTGGAAATTTCACCCGCGGAGGTCAGGGATCTTTTCCCGCTGGCGAAAGTCGATGATATTTTGGCAGGCTTTTATACCGCCACTGATGGCCGGATCAATCCCGTTGACGTCACCATGGCACTGGCCAAGGGGGCGCGGCAAAGAGGTGTGAGGATCATCCAGAACACGCCGGTTAAAGGTGTGCTCACGCAGCGCGGTGCAGCGACCGGCGTGAGGACCGAAAAGGGCGATATCCAGGCCGAGATCGTGGTCAATTGCGCCGGCATGTGGGCCCGGCAGTTTGGCGAACTCAGCGGCGTGCATATCCCCAACCAGGCCGCCGAACATTACTACCTGATCACCGATGATGTCGAAGGTGCGGCCAAGGACCTGCCAATACTCGAAGACCCGGCCTGCCACGCCTATTACCGTGAAGAAACCGGCGGCCTGATGATCGGCCTGTTCGAACCCGACTGCGCGCCGTGGCGGGTGGACGGCATACCCGATGATTTTTCATTCGGCGAGATACCACCCGACTGGGACCGAATGGGTGGCTTCCTCGAGAAGGCAATGAGCAGGGTGCCGGTGTCGATGGATATCGGTATCAGGAAATTCTTCTGCGGACCGGAAAGTTTCACCCCTGACCTGAGCCCGATTGTCGGTGAGGCGCCAGAACTCAGGAATTACTGGGTGGCGGCGGGCCTGAACTCGGTGGGTATCATCACCGGCGGCGGTCTAGGCAGGGTGCTGGCGCACTGGATACTCAACGGCACCGCCGACGTCGATATCACCGGTATGAATATCGACCGGTTCCACCCCTACCAGTGCAACCCCGATTACCGTCGCCAACGGGCGCTGGAATCGCTCGGCATGGTTTACAAATGTCATTACCCGACGCGCTCACCGCAAACCGCGCGCGGCGCCAAAAAATCACCGTTCCACGACCGCCTGGCGGCGCAGGGCGCGTATTTCAGGGATGTCAGTGGCTGGGAATCACCCGACTGGTATGCGCCCGAAGGTCACAAGCCCGAAGTTGAAAAACTCTCCTGGGGCAGACAGAACTGGTTCCCGTGGTGGGAAGCCGAACACCGCGCCTGCCGCGAAGGCGTGATCGCCATGGATATGACCTTCATGGCCAAATTCCTGGTGCAGGGCCGAGATGCCGGCAAATTTCTGAATTACGTCTCCGCCAACGAGGTGGATGGCGCCGCGGGCATGATCACCTACACGCAGTGGCTGAACCACACCGGCAAACTTGAAGCCGACCTGACCGTCATCAAGTTCGATGACGAAAAATACATGGTGGTGGCTTCCGATACTGCGCACCGCCATACCGAAACCTGGCTGAAGAGACATATCGCGGATGATCAGCACGTATTCGTCACCGATGTAACCTCCGCTTACGGGCAGCTGAACATCCAGGGGCCGAGGTCGAGGGAACTGCTGCAGTCACTGACCACGGCGGATCTTTCCAACGAGGCCTTCCCGTTCCGCAGCGTGAAGGAAATCGATATCGGACTTGCCCGGGTGAACTGTGTGCGCATTACCTACCTCGGCGAGTTGGGGTACGAACTCAATATCCCGGCCGAACAGGCCGCCCACGTGTTTGACCTGGTGACGGAAAAAGGCCAGGCATTTGGTCTGCGTTTTGCCGGTTTGAAGGCGCTGGCCAGCCTGCGTATGGAAAAGGGTTATCGCGATTACGGCCACGATATCGACAATACCGACGATCCTTATGAGGTGGGCCTGGGTTTCGCGGTCAACCTGAACAAACAAGGCGATTTCATCGGTAAGCAGGCGTGTGTCAAAAAGAAGGCTGAAGCACCTTACGCAAAACGCCTGGTGCAGGTGCTGTTGAAAGACCCGGAACCGATGATGTTTCACGCCGAGATCGTGCGCCGTAACGGCGTTGCGGTCGGGGATGTCCGTGCAGCTTCGTATGGCCACACGCTCGGCGGTGCGGTAGGCCTGGCCATGGTCGAAGGTGGGGTCGTCAACCAGGCGTATCTCGATGACGGGCAGTGGGAGGTGGAAATCGCCGGAAAAACCTACCCCGCTATCGCCTCATTCAGACCGCTCTATGACCCCACGATGGAAAGGGTGAGGGCGTAGCCGGCCGGGTTGAAATCCCGGCATGACCGGTCATTTGCAATGTCCGTGTCCTGGTTGCGGCAGGCAGGATTTGTGCTGACAACTAATCAAGTATAATAATGGCCTGAAATCCCGATGGACCGTTTCAACGTGCTGACGGCAACGAATTCAAGGCACAATGCAAAGAGAATAAGATGGAAAAACCATATAAAAATGATAGGGTTAAAGATTTAAAGCACATCAGAAGCCGACATGAATCCAGAGAGATCGAGGGTTGTACAAGTTGGCGGCATTTTGCGGTGCACGAAGATCGTGGATGGTTGTTGAATGCGCTGGGCAAGATCCAGGCGCAGGTGGAAAAAGTCCGCCAGGCTTCGGGTAATGCCGATGACCGGCAGGCGCAGGACGCCGAGGTTCAGAAGTTGCTGGCGATGTTCGAGGCCGAAAAGCTTAATGGTCTCGGGGATGCCGACAAGTAACCGTTAAAGGCCCAGGATT
>DATCZY010000488.1:0-8969 GCA_036525655.1 Lysobacterales bacterium
CGTTTGTGAAGGGCGCACCCGAGGTCATTATCGAGCGCTGCACCTCGATCCTCGATGGCTCACGGCCAAGGCCGATGACTGACCTGGATCGCGATGCTGCAAATAATGCCTATCAAAAACTGGCCGAAACCGGGCTGCGCACCCTGGCGCTGGCAAGACGCGAAATTCCTGCAGGTCATATGCTGAGTGAAGAACAGGTGGAACAGGGTCTCACACTTCTCGGTATCGTCGGTATCATCGACCCGCCACGCCGGGAGGTCCCGGAGGCCACACGGCTGGCCCGCAGTGCAGGTATCCGCGGCCTGATGATTACCGGTGACGCACCGGCCACGGCCCTGGCCGTCGCGCGCATTATCGGCATGCCCGGAAAGCGCGCCATCATCGGCCGTGAACTGAACGAGATGAACGATGACGAACTGCGTCTCGCATTACAGGACGATGTTCTGTTCGCCCGCACGGCACCGGAGGACAAGCTGCGTATCGTCAAATTGCTCCAGGAAATGGGCCACGTCGTAGGTATGACCGGTGATGGGGTCAATGACGCACCGGCGCTGAAACAGGCCGATATCGGTATTGCCATGGGTTTGCGCGGTACGGATGTGGCAAAGAGCGCCTCGGACATGATACTGACCGATGACAACTTTGCCTCGATCATCGGCGCCGTCGAGGAGGGCCGTCGCCAGTACGATAACATCCGCAAATTCGTCCGTTACCTGCTGTCATCCAACCTCGGTGAGGTCGTGGCGATATTTGCCAACATCTTGCTGGGTGGCCCGTTGATATTGCTGCCCGTGCAGATCTTGTGGATGAACCTGGTGACCGATGGCATGACCGCGGTAGCACTGGGCATGGAGCCGGCGGAGAAAGGCATCATGCAGCGCCCGCCACGGCCGGCGCAGGAACCGATCCTGAATCGCGACGGTATGATCAGGATACTGTTGCTGGGGGGCTATATTGGCATTGCCACCTTATGGTTGTTCCACCATTACCTGCAGGATGGGACGCCGCAACAGCAGTTGCTGGCGCAGACGGTCGCCTTCACCGGCATCATCGTGCTGGAGAAGATGAATGTGTTCAATTTTCGTGCGCTGCGGGCGCCATTGTCGGTGATCGGTTTCTTTTCCAACCGCTGGATACTGCTGGCCTGGGTGGCGATGATCGGTTTGCAGGTCTGCGCTGTCTATGTCCCGTTTCTGCAAACCGCCTTGCATACGGCGCCATTGGGCTGGAAGGATTGGGGTTTGATTTTCCTGGTTGCGTTGCCGGTTTTTGTGCTGACCGAGATGTATAAATGGCTCGTCTGGCGCCGTCAGCAGAGTGGTGCCTCCGCACAAGCGCTCCTTGTCTGATTTGATTTTTTGAAGTTTGCCTATTTGCTGCTGAAGGCTTGGCAACATACTTAAATGAAAAAAACCCCGGCCTGTGCCGGGGTTTTTGGTTCATCGGTCTGTCGCCTGACCGATCTGTCAGGGTACGCCGCGTCCGGGTGTCCAGGGTACGCCCGCATCATCCATGGCTTTGCGAAGTGCGGGTAAATCGATATTGAATATCCGCTCCAGCGCCTGTTTGATAGCGGTGAATTCCTGTTCGCCGATTTCCAGGCTCTGCACGTGTGTGGGTGTTGGCCCGTAGCTCGAGAACGAGGTGCCCATTTGGGCAACGCCGATACGCCGGCTGATGGAGACCGGTCCCTGAGCGCCCGCCAAATCACGCGCATCGTCTCCGGACAGCTTCAATTGCAGGCCCATGACTTCGAGTTCCAGTGCCCGAGCCCGGTCACGCAGTGCGTTGTCGGCGGTGGAGCGCAGCAGGGTTTGTTTGGCTGCACCCAACTCGGTCAAAAGCGTCTTGATCGCAGCATCCGCCCCGGCGCCTTCGCGCATCAGGTTATCCAGGCGCTTGCCAAAAGCCACCACTTCGGCCGGGCCGATGGTTGCCAGGCTGTTCTGGCGCATCATTTTGACCTTGATACTGCTTTTCAGCCCGGTGTCTTTCAACATGCCGTTGACGCGGGTTGCGAGGCTCACGGTGTAGTCGCCGGGCTCGGCGAGAGGGCCGGAGAAAACGATGTAGTTGTCCTGAGGTTTTTCCGTCCACGGGCTGGATTCCGGGTAACGCAGGTCCCAGGCAACGCGGTGGAAGCCGGCCTTGGCGGGGCCTTCGAGTTGTCTGACCACCTCACCGTGGCTGTCACGCACGGTCAGTACGACCGCCGGTTGTTCTTCGATTTTTTCAGCACGCAGTGCATCCCAGCCGGGGTAGGGTGTGTCACCGCCCTGTTTCTCGATCGGCTTCTCGCGTTCGCGCCGCTTTTCCTTTGCCGTCTGGATATCCTTGGGCAGGTAGTAGGTGATCACCGCGCCGAACGGGGGGTTGTCGGCGACGTAGTAGGCATCACCCTGCGAGGCCTTGCTGCCGGTCCTGAATTCACCCAGCGGCATGCGTTGCAGATACCACAAAGCGTCGCGTACCGGGAACAGCATCGTATCGGATGCGAGGTTTTTGGCAGTCACGCTGCGCAGAGGCGTGTAGTCGTCCAGCACATAAAAACTGCGGCCGAAGCTTGCGCCCACCAGGTCATTTTCGCGTTTCTGGATGGCCAGGTCGCGGAATGCGATATTCGGTGTGCCGCCGGACAGCTTGGTCCAGTTGACGCTGTCGACCGTGAAAAAGATGCCGAACTCGGTCGCCGCGAACAGCAGGTTCGGATTGACGTGGTCCTGAACCAGGCGCCAGGCCACGTGGCGTTCGGGTAGCCCCTTGCTGATGCTATGCCAGTTCTGGCCGCGGTTGGTGCTGGTTAGAATATACGGTGCGAAGTCGCCGGACTTGTGATCGTCCACCACGACATAGACGGTGTCGGCGTCGAACAGGTCGGCCTTGATGTCGTTGACAAAGAAACCATCCGGAACGCCCGGCAGCTTGTCTATCCTGCGCCAGTTTGCGCCGCCGTCTTCGCTGACCTGGATCAGGCCGTCATCGGTGCCCGCATACAGCAGGCCTTCGACCAACGGTGATTCCGCCAACGAGGTGATGGTGCCGTACTCGGACATGGCCATCAGGTCCCATGCCGAGTCGTAACTCCAGACGCGGCCCATCATCGGCAGCGTCATGCGGTCGCGGGCGTGACTGAGGTCGCCGGAGATGGCGGTCCAGCTGTCGCCGCGGTTTTCGCTGCGCCAGACCCGCTGGCTGGCGAAGTACAGACGCGATGAATTGTGCGGACTGATGAGGATGGGAGCATCCCAGTTGAAACGTTCGGATTCCTCGTCAGCAGACGGCTGCGGCTGGATATAGACGAGTTCGCCGGTCTTGCGGTCGAAGCGCATCAGATTGCCCTGCTGCCATTCGGCGTAAATGATGTCCGGGTTGGTCGGGTCTGCGGCTGACTGGTGGCCGTCGGCGAACAGTGTAACGAACCAGTCGTTGTTGCGGATGCCGTGGACGTTGTCGGTGCGCGATGGTCCGCCCTGGCTGTTGTTGTCCTGGGTGCCACCGTAGATATTGTAGAAGGGCTCGTCATAGTCGACGGTCACCTTGTAAAACTGCGTGATTGGCATGTTGGCGAAAAATTTCCAGTTCTCCGCGGCGTCGAATGACTCGTAGAGGCCGCCGTCGGTGCCGACCATCAGGTAGTCGGGGTCAGCCGGGTCGAATACGACAGCGTGGTAATCGCTGTGGACCGATTGGTTCCGGACCGCCTGCATGGTTTTGCCGCCGTCCAGGGTGCGATACAAGGCGGGCGCCACCTGGTAGACGGTGTCTACGTCGTGCGGGCTTGCAAAAATTTCCTGGTAGTAATGCGGGCCCGTGCCACTGTAAACCTCGTCGCTGCGTTTTTCCCAGCTCGCGCCGGCATCGGTGGAACGCCACAGGCCGCCGGTGCGTTGCGCCAGTTCGATGGTGGCATAGACGACGTTGGGGTTGACCGGTGAGATGCTCAGGCCGATCTTACCTTTGTCCTCAGCCGGGATACCATTGGTCAGTTCGCGCCAGGTGCGGCCGCCGTCGGTGGATTTGTGGATGCCCGATTCAGGTCCGCCATCCATCAGTGCGGCAACATTTCTGAAACGCTGGTGCAGGGATGCATACACGACATCCGGGTTGTGCGGGTCGAGGTGCACTTCATTGGCCCCGGTGTATTCGCCCGCCGACAGGATGCGTTCCCAGGTCTTGCCGCCGTCAATGGTCTTGTACAGACCGCGCTCGCCACCGGCCGACCACAATGGCCCCTGTGCGGCCACGTAAACTACGTTGGAGTCGCGCGGATCGATAACGATTTTACCGATGTGCTGCGAGTTCTTCAGACCCATGTTGGTCCAGGTTTTGCCGCCGTCGAGACTCCTGTAAACACCGTCACCATAGCCGACGTGGCGGCCGCTGACGTTTTCACCGGTGCCGACCCATACCGTTTCGACGTTGTTGGGGTCGATACTCACACAGCCTATGGAGTACGAGCCCTCTGCATCGAAAATCGGTTGCCAGGTGGTGCCGCGGTTCTCCGTCTTCCAGACACCGCCACTGCCGACACCGACATACCATTGGCTACGGTCTTTCGGGTTGACGGCGATATCCGCGATGCGCCCGGCGGTCAATGCGGGGCCAATGCTACGCCACTCGAGTCCCTTGAGGCTCGCTTCGTTCAGACCCGGGTTGGGTTTTTCCGCTTTGTCTTCCGAAAATGCAAAAGGTGATATTAAAAATAATAATATAAATAATAGGTTACGCGTTAAGTTTGACATCTCATCTCCATCGTGAGCATGCTTGTAGAGCACGTGGGTTTAGGGTGTATCTGCCTCGATAATTTCGTAGCTGGTGGTGATTTTCGCGAGTGCGCCTAATTGCGCGGAGGCGGAACAATACTTTTCCATCGCAAGGTCAATCGCGCGTTCGACACGGTTTTCCTTGATCGAAATGCCTTTAACGACAAAATGCATTTCGATATCGGTGTAGTATCGTGGCAATTCTTCGCGTCGCACGCCGCCAATTTCCACCCACGCGTCAATGACTTTCTGACGCGATTTATGCAGGATCGAAACCACGTCGATGCAGGCGCAACCACCGGCGCCAAGCAACAAAAGTTCCATCGGTGACAAGCCCTTTTTCCGGTCACCATCAATGACGGTGCTGTGACCGCTGGCGCCGGTGCCAATAAAGCTGAGGCCGCCGGCCCATTTAACGCGGTGATTGCGTTCCAAGATTATTCTCCAATATTTTGTCCCGGTTATTTTTTCATTGCGTTTCGATCACGGGTAGATCAAAGGACCGATGGCGCAAGCAGAATCTGCTACCATCGTGAGCAATGATTCACTAATTGGGCGATGATAACAATTCCGCAGGCAAACCGGCATCGAATTTGACAGGAGATAATCATTTGAACAGTAGAGCAGAGGTTGAATCGGTCGTTTTGAAGTTTGTTGAAGCGCTCAAAATCGATGATGCCAGCGTCGTGCCGCTTGCCGGTCAGGTCGAATACCATGGTATGTTTTCACCCATGCCCATCCGTGGCGAATCCGATGTGCGTGATTACATCGGCCAGATTGCGCCGTTTATGCTCAATGAGACCTACGGCAAGATGATCATAGAAGGCGGTTCGGCCGCCGTATCATCCCAGGCTTCAGCGCTCAGATAGTCTTGCCTGTCGCCCGCCATCATCAGCGATTTCCGCCTCATCCCGCCACGGCTTATCGCAAACGGCAAAGCCAGGGATAGCGGATGATTTTTGATTTACATTCCCACACCACGTTTTCCGACGGTGTGCTGGCGCCGGACGAACTCATTGCCCGCGCGCTCGAAAAAGGCGTGGATGCGCTGGCGATCACCGATCACGACACCATCGATGCCTACGCCGGGATTCCGCGGGTCCACGACCAACTGAAATTGATCGCGGGTATCGAGCTTTCGACGCAGTGGGGCACCGCCGGTATCCACGTGCTGGGGTTGAATATCGACCTTGATAGCGATGCGATAGTGACCGCAGCACGTATTCAAAGTGAAACGCGTCTGGAGCGCGCCAGGCGTATTGCTGAAAACCTGGCAAAAAAAGGTATTGCAGGTGCGTTCGAAGGGGCCTTGAAACTGTCGGCCGGAAGCTACATCGGCCGCCCGCATTTTGCCCAGCACCTGATCAATATCGGCAAGGTTGATTCGATGCATGCCGCATTCAAGAAATATATGGGTGACGGTAAGGCAGGAGATGTGAAGAAACACTGGGCCGAACTCTCGCAGATTATCCAATGGATACGCGATGCCAACGGCATAGCCGTCCTGGCCCACCCTTTGAAATACAAGCTGACCCGAACGCGTCTGAAAAGGTTGCTCGATGATTTTATTGCAGCAGGCGGGCAGGGCATGGAAGTGGTATCGGGCCAGCAAACGCCACAGCACACCAGTGACATGGCACAGTTGTGCGAACAGAAGAAACTGCTGGCGTCGGTTGGTTCCGACTTCCACATGCCGGGTAAGCCGTGGGCCGAACTCGGCGTGTTTGCGCCATTACCCGCGCGTGTCGTGCCGGTTTGGGATCGTTTCTGACAAGTCAATCTTGATCGGGGTCGGGTACCCATGCCCCCATTTATCCCCTGTTTTTGCGCATTCCCTGTTCAGTTCCATGGTTTAGTTTTATCATGTCACCGGAACTGCCTGTTCCGGGATTAGACCCATCCACAGGTAACGGAGAACGTCATGACACTTTGCCCGGTTGCCCTAGCTGTCGGCTGCAAGAAATGTCCCATATTTTCGATTTGCCCGGTCAAGAGCCAGATCGGTGACTATACTCCGCCCAAAAAGGCGGCGCCCAAAAAAGCCAAGTGAAAGCGGCCGGTTTAACGGCGGTTTGATTTGACCCGGATCGTACTGTTTAACAAGCCGTTCCAGGTTTTGTCGCAGTTCCGTGAATCCGGAACACGGCGCACCTTGAGTGATTATTTCCACGATCCCGCGCTGCGCATTGCCGGCCGGCTTGACTATGACTCGGAGGGTCTGCTGTTGCTCAGCGACGACGGCCGCCTGGTGCAAAAGATATCGCATCCGCGTTTCAAGCTGGAAAAGACTTACTGGGCGCAGGTCGAAGGCGTGCCCGGTGCGGATGCCATCGGGCAACTGCGCAGCGGTGTCATGTTAAAAGACGGCAAAACCCTGCCGGCCAGGGTGAAACTCATCGACGAACCCGCCGGTCTCTGGCCGCGGAATCCCCCCATACGCTACCGCGCCAATATACCCACGAGCTGGATAGAACTGAGCATCAGCGAAGGCCGCAACCGACAGGTGCGGCGCATGACCGCCGCCGTTAACTATCCGACACTGCGGTTGATCAGGGCGCGTGTCGGTGACTGGGAGCTGGGTGCGCTTAAACCGGGTGAATCGCTTGAGATTTGAGACCGCGGAAGAAAAAAGACCGGGTAAAAGCCGCTTGCGCCGTCAGGTGCCGCAAAACGTTTGCACGACAACCTGTTCAGGCAGTGGTGGGGACGCGTAAACGGCGTTTGCAGGGTCGTATTCAAAAGGGTTTGCGAGAATATCGACCAATCGGTTAAACGCTCCAAAATCGCTTTGTTTCTCGGCCGCGCTGATGGCCGCTTCAACCAGGTGGTTGCGGGGAATGTAGACCGGGTTGACCGCATACATGGCCTGCTGGCGTTTCGTTGCATCCAATGGTTCGACGCCCAGCCGCTGTTGCCAGCGCGCCAGCCAGGGTGCAAACGCCTCCGGTAATGCGATCAGGGCACCGACCCCGCCACCCGATGCCTTGCCCGGGTCAACCTGGTCGGACAGGTGGCGGAAGGTCAGGGTGAAATCGGCTTTTTCTTCCTGCATCAGTTTCAACAGGTCCTGGATCAGCTCAGCATCTTCATCCGCCTTTTGCGCCAGTCCGAGCTTTTTCCGCATGTCGTCGAGGTACGCAGCCTGGTACAGGCCGGGAAAAGCATCGATGGCCGCCTGGCCCGAGGCCAGCGCCTTGTCGGGGTTCTCGTCCAGAAACGGCAACAGCGCCTGGGTCAGTACGCTGAGGTTCCAGTGGGCGATGTAGGGCTGGTTGCCGTAGGCATAACGGCCGCCGTGGTCGATGGAGCTCAACACCCTGCCGGTGTCGAACTCATCCATGAACGCGCAGGGTCCGTAGTCGATGGTTTCACCCGACAGCAGCATGTTGTCGGTATTCATCACACCGTGGATGAATCCCAGTGACTGCCAGCGTGCGATCAGGCTGGCCTGGCGGGCGACGACTCCATCGAGCATCGAGCGCACCGGGTTGGCCGCCTGGGCCGCCTGCGGGTAGTGGCGTTGTATGACGTGATCGATCAGGGTTTTGAGCGCTTCGTTGTCCCGCCGCGCGGCAAAAAACTGGAAGGTGCCGATGCGGATGTGGCTTTGCGCGACACGTGCCAGCACCGCACCCGGCAAGCGGCCTTCGCGCATCACCCATTCACCGCTGGTGACCGCACCCAGCGCCCGGCTGGTCGGCACACCGAGCACCGCCATGGCCTCGCTGACAATATACTCACGCAGCACCGGACCCAGTGGTGCGCGGCCGTCGCCGCCGCGGGAATAGGGCGTGCGGCCCGAGCCTTTGAGTTGGATATCGTAGCGCACGCCATCCCTGCCGATCACTTCACCCAGGAGAATCGCGCGGCCATCCCCCAATTGCGGGTTCCAGCCGCCAAACTGGTGGCCGGCATAAACCGCGGCCAGGGGCTCGGAGCCCTCGGCGATATGATTGCCGGCAATGAATGCAACACCCTGTTCGGACTCAAGCCAGTGCGGGTCGAGGCCCAACTGCCGGGCCAGCGCATGGTTGACCCGGATCAGACCGGGATTGGATACCGGCACGGGCAATTGGCGCGTGTAGAACCGCTCGCCTAGCCGTGCATAGCTGTTATCGAAGGGCAGGTGTATTCCGGAATTCATGATTCCAGAATACCCCAGTCAGCCTGGCTGACGCCAGAATATGGTCAGGACTTTTTCTTGGC
>DATCZY010000489.1:0-3281 GCA_036525655.1 Lysobacterales bacterium
AGTGTGCTGGTTGCAAATAAAACGAAAAGGAGAGATAAGAAAATTCTTGTTAGTTTCATGCAGGGCTTCCTCAATAGTTTGATATTCGCCATGCCTGAAACGACAAGTCGTACATCAGTATGGATGTAAACGCGACTCATTACAAAAAAATATTTGAAGATGAAGGTTCAGCGTTCCGCTTCTCTAATCGGGCCCTGATGTCAAGTTCCCATTGTTTATGGCATATTACTGGTCGCGTCATGGCGTGGGTCACGCTTCTCTTCGCAGTCGGTACTGGTGGTATCCAGCCGCTGCAGGCATTGGTCGGACGGTGTGGAGAGCCAAGCTTTTGGGCGTGCTTTAAAGCACAGCGGAACTTTACGGCTTCATCCAGACCACGTCCACGCCGGGACGCTTCTACTGGGGTCGGAGGGTGCTGTTATTTCATGACCTTGCAACCTCCGTACTCCAGCGGAATGGGACGTCATCGAGCCACATACGGTGCAGGATGACGGCTAGTTTTCTGGCCACGGCAATGACCGCACGTCGATGACCACGGGTTTTGGCCAACTTCATGCCCCAGGCTTTCAACGGCGACCATTTTGAGCTGCGTGTCAGCAGTACGTTGGCCGCTGTGTAGAGTGTGCAGCGCACATCCCGGTCACCACATCTTGAGATATGCCCGTCGATGTCGATTTCTCCGGACTGGAAGCGTCGCGGTGTAAGACCGAAGTGGGCGGCCACGGTGCGTGAGTGTTTGAAGCGATAAGGATCATCAACGCCGGCCTTGTAAGTTAATGCAGTGATGAAGCCAACTCCGGGTGCCGACATCAGGCGTTGGCAGACCGGATCGGCATGGGCCATATGGCGGGTGCGGTTATCCAGTTCCAGGAAGCAGTGATACAACACCAGGTGTGCATCCAGTAGTGGCAACAGTGAGTGGGACAAAGTGGCGTCAGCCTCAATGATGTCCCGCACTGCAGCATCGAAAGAACCGTGACCGAGTTTGGCGGGCAGCTTGATGCCGAAGACCTTGAACAGGCCACGGATCTCGTTCTCCAGATCAATACATTTGCCCAGCACTGCCTTGCGACTGGAGAGCAAGGCACGCACCTGGTGACTGGCCATGCTTTTGACATGCACCTTGCTATACCAACCGGTACGCAGTAACTGGGCGATGCCCCTGGCATCGTTCTTATCGGTCTTGTTGCGCATCGCCGACAGAGCCGCTTTGACCTGGCGGGCCTCCATGCACACGACCTCATAACCGGCCGATTGCAGACCATAGGTCAGGTACTGGGCCAAGGTACCGGCCTCCAGACCAACGATGGACACTTCAAGGTCAAGAGTATCCAGGTAGGCGATGATGTCGGTAACTTCTGAAGACAGCTTCGTCTCAGCAATCAGCTGACCCTTATCATCGACCACACACAGGTGCACAGAGCGTAGTGAAACGTCGAGGGCTGCATAGTAATTCATGGTGTACTCCCGTTTGGATGTATTGGTACATCCTACTGGGAACCCGGTCAAAAGTGACCGGCCCGATTACTAATGCTTTTGGCCGTTATCGGCGGTTCACATTCCTGAAATTCACGTCTGACGAATGGCGGCTTTGCGGCGTGAAGCGGAACTTGGCTTTCTGTGCCCATGAATAGCAGCAAACTGCTAGAAGCAGTCTTACATCACTGGTTTACTCTGGCGCTTGATTTTGGGCAAATGCCCAAGTGGCAGAACCGTTTACGGTGACATTTTTCATTGTCAAGAAGACTCGACCTGTATACTGGCGCCCGGAAAGAAAACTAAAGGAAAAAACATGCTGACAGTTCATCATCTCGAAAATTCGCGTTCACAACGAATCCTCTGGTTACTCGAAGAGCTTGGAGTAGATTATGAAATCCAACGCTATGATCGCGACAGGACAACTGGCTTGGCGCCGCCAGAATTATTTGCCGTGCACCCGCTGGGTAAGTCACCGGTCATAACCGATGATGGGGTTACGGTCGCAGAATCCGGTCTGATCGTTGAATATCTGATAGAAAAATACGGCAACGGGCGACTGATGCCCGAAATCGCAACGCCTGAATATCTGCAATTCCGCTATTGGATACATTATGCAGAGGGTACTTTCATGCCGCTGATGATCATTTCCCTCATCCTGACCCGAATAGAAACCGCTCCGATGCCGTTTTTCCTGAAGCCGGTAGCTAGAAAGATAGCGGAAAAGACCAGGGCGGCCTATTCGGGACCGAACACCAAGCTCAACCTCGATTACCTCGAATCAACGCTTCAGAACTCGGCCTGGTTTTGCGGGGCAGAAATGAGTGGAGCTGACATCATGATGAGCTTTCCGGTAGAGACTGCAGCAACGCGCACAAATCTCACAATAAACTACCCTGCACTGGAAGAATTTCGGCAACGCATTCGCAAACGGCCGGCATACGAACGTGCCCTCGAAAAAGGTGGTCCTTACATCTACTAGCTGTTTTTATATGTAGCAACATGAAACTGTCACCCAGGCAACGGGCCGGATACATATTGCTAAAGCAGAGCTTAAAGGGCAGGTTATGGCCGTTAGCAGCGATACAAGATTACTGAATACGAAGTTCCGCTTCGCGGCGCAAAGCAGCTACTCAAAAGGCGTGAATTTCAGTACTGCGAACCGCCGCTTCCGGCCAGGAGCGGACAGTCCGATCCCTTTGGACTAGACTGTATCTAATTGTTGTTTTTGACCCATAGCGGACATTTCAATGGCATTTTGCCACATGACAGGAAAAGCGATTCGGAGCAATATTTTTGGAACATAGGAAAATTAGAGAAATTGCGGAAATACTTGGGATTTTGGCAATAGTTGCGTCTCTGGTATTCGTTGGCTTGCAATTGCGGCAGTCGGATAAAATTGCAAGAGCCGATGTACAAGCTACCTTCGGAATGATGTCGATTGAGATAGCTGCGTTAATTAGCGACCATTCAGATGTCTGGATCCGGGGAGATGCCCAAGAGGAGTTGAACGACGCAGATGCAGCAGTGTTTGAGAGCCTGGTAATTGCGGTGAACGACTCAAATTATTCTAACTATTGGCAAGCGTGGCAAATTTACGGCGAACAGAAAGCAGTCGAGAACCTGGGTGATTTTTCAGGGTTCTTGTATCGTCATCCGGGAGTAAGGCAGGTTTGGAGCGAGCGCGAAGACAAGCTCAAACGGCACAGAATTGTCCTCCACGGAAATGTCGAACCGCCTAACTTGTACGTCGATACTATTTTGAACAACCTCGATGAACTGGATCGAATACAACCCTAAATCAA
>DATCZY010000490.1:0-3079 GCA_036525655.1 Lysobacterales bacterium
TCTACCGATTTCGCCCCGAACTGTCAATACAATTCCATGCTGAAATTCGATACTCAGCGTCGAGCGCACCCCGTCAGCGTCGCCAAAAAATCAAGTATATCTATGATGTTCTGCTCAAGTCCCCTAATCAGTGCAGCTTAATAGAGTTACAATGAGACCTATCACAAATCAATGAGCTAAATAACGTGACAAAAATTAATACAGGTGGGAGAAGCCGGCCTGAGAGCAGGGAAATAAACGCCACGGCACCCGAACGCAATGAGATTATCGCATTGCTTGAAAAACGCGGGCAACCGATGCAGCGCAAGGAGATCGTCAGCGCACTCAAGGTGGTGTCTGACGATAGCCGCGAAATCCTGCGACGCCGTCTGCAGGCCATGGTCCGTGATGGTCAATTGGTTCAAAATCGCCGCAAGTCATTTGGCCTGCCGGCGCGGATGGATCTGGTCAAAGGCCGTATCAGCGCCCACCGGGATGGTTTCGGTTTCCTGATTCCCGATGATGGTGGTTCTGACCTGTACATATCTTCTCGGGAAATGCGTAAGGTTTTGCACGGCGACCGTGTACTGGCCGCTGTCACCGGCACCGATCAGCAGGGGCGGCGTGAAGGCAAGATTGCGGACGTGATCGAACGCGCCAACGACAGCATCGTTGGCCGCTATGTCGAGGAAAATGGCGTCGCCCTGGTGGTTCCCGATGATCCGCGTATCAACCAGGATGTGATGATTCCCTTAAAGGATACGCTCGGCGCCCGCCCGGGACAGGTGGTGGTTGCAACCATCGTCACCGAACCAACCGAGCGTAAGCCGCCGGTGGGTAAGATCACCGAGATACTGGGTCAGTCCGGCGCGCCGGGCATGGCCACCGAGATTGCCATCCGTAGTTACGGTTTGCCATTTGAATGGCCTGCCGGGGTTGAGACCGCCGCTGAAGCATTTGGTGAGTCGGTGCCCGAAGCGATGAAAGCCGGCCGTAAGGATTTGCGCAACCTGCCACTGGTTACCATTGACGGTGCTGATGCCCGGGATTTCGATGATGCGGTTTTCGCCCGAAAACAGGATAAGGGCTGGCGCTTGATCGTTGCCATCGCCGAAGTGTCTTCCTACGTCCAGCCCGGAACTGCGCTGGATACCGAGGCGGTCAGACGCTCGACTTCGGTCTATTTCCCGAGCCGGGTCGTCCCCATGCTGCCGGAGGCCTTGTCAAATGGTTTGTGTTCGCTCAAACCCGCGGTAGACAGGCTGTGTCTCGCATGTGAAATGACCATTTCCGCTGATGGCACCGTGCAGCGTTCCCGTTTTGTTGCGGCCGTCATGAATTCATCCGCGCGCCTGACCTATCAACAGGTCGCAGACTATTACGAAAGCGGTGAATTGAAACATCATGACGATCTGGCCGATGTGAAAAAAAATCTCGATGACCTGCTGGGGCTATACCGAACATTGTACTCAGCGCGACTGAAACGGGGTGCGATTGAATTCGAGAGCATCGAGTACGGTTTCCAGTTTGATCAGCGCGGTGCGGTTGCGGGCCTGATTGCACAGGAACGCAATGATGCTCACAAACTGATTGAAGAGTGCATGATCCTGGCCAATGTTGAAGCTGCCCGGTTCTTGCTCAAAAACAAACTGCCCGCCCCCTACCGGGTTCATGCCTCACCACCCGAAGGAAAGCTCGAGACTCTGGGTCAGTTCCTGCGGGGTCAGGGTATACGTGTCCCGTGGCGTGACAATCCTCAACCCAAGGATTTTGAAAAAGTGGTCGAACAGGCCAAGGGCCGTCCCGATGAGCACCTGATCATGGCAGTCCTGTTGCGTTCGCAAAGCCTGGCGGCATACCAGCCGGTCAATGAAGGACATTTCGGGCTCGCGCTCGAGGCCTACACGCACTTCACATCACCGATCAGGCGCTACCCCGACCTGCTGGTGCATCGCGCCATCCACCATTTACTGCTACGCGCAGGTAAATCGGACTACCCGTACAGTACCGATCTTATGTCGGAGCTTTGTGCACGTTGCTCATTCAATTCACGTCGTGCAGAAGAAGCTGAGCGTGATGTTATCGACCGCCTGAAGTGTGTCTACCTCGAAACCCGCATCGGCGAGGAATTCGAGGGCCTGGTCAGCGGTGTCACTTCCTTCGGTCTGTTCGTGGAACTGGATTATGGCCGCATCAGCGGGCTGGTCCACGTGACCGGGTTGCCGAATGATTACTATCATTTTGATCCCGTCGCGCATCGCATGAAAGGTGAGCGCAGGGGCCGGGTTTTCCAATTGGCCGACAGGGTAAAAGTACGCGTCGTCGCGGTGAACCTGGATGAGCGGAAGATCGACTTCGAACTGGTTGACTAGGTAGGGCTTGTTCGCACCATATGAAATCATCTGACGAACAGTTGCTGATCGGCATCCACGCCGTGGCCTCGGCGCTGAAGACCGCCGCCGGCGATGTCGAATGGCTGCGCATGCTTGACGACAGTCATAATAAACGCCTGAACGAGATTGAATCACTTGCGCGTTCCGCGGGCCTGGAAATCATAAGGTCGCCGCTTTCCGAGCTGGATAAACTGTCCGGCCAGCAACGGCACCAGGGTGTAATAGCGGCTTTTCGAGGCAGCAACGTGGCGCCGGAAAGCCACCTGGAGTCCATCCTCGATTCAATCACCGATACACCCTTGATCCTGGTGCTCGATGGCATCCAGGATCCTCACAATCTGGGCGCCTGCCTGCGTACAGCAGAGGCTGCCGGGGTGCACCTCGTGGTGATTTGCAAGGACCGTTCCGCCGGCATCACACCGGTGGTGCGCAGGGCGGCCAGCGGGGCGGCCGAGACCCTGAAAATCATCCAGGCCACTAACCTGGCGCGGGTGCTGCGAACGCTGAAGAAGCGCGGTATCTGGCTGGCCGGAACCAGTGATGAGGCAACCGGCAGTCTGTACGCAACCGACCTGACCGGACCGCTGGCGCTGGTCATGGGTAGTGAAGGAAGCGGTTTGCGGCGTTTGACCACCGAGCTGTGCGATTACCTGGTCAGGATTCCAATGGCCGGTCGGGTCGAAAGCCTCAACGTTTCGGTGGCTACG
>DATCZY010000491.1:0-3636 GCA_036525655.1 Lysobacterales bacterium
GAGTACATGAGTTTCAAACTCGACTCTTCAAAAATGCCGCATCTTCCGAAACCGTTGCCGTTTAGAGAAATCTGGGTGTTTTCCTCAGCGGTCGAAGGCATTCACCTGCGTGGTGGCAAGGTCGCCCGCGGCGGTCTGCGCTGGTCCGATCGTAAAGAGGATTTCAGAACAGAAGTGCTCGGCCTGATGAAAGCCCAGAACGTAAAGAACACCATTATCGTTCCGGTTGGCGCCAAGGGCGGCTTTGTCGTCAAGCACCTGCCAGAGAACGGAAGTCGTGATCAGGTAATGGCTGAGGTTGTCAGGTGTTACAAGATATTTATCAATGCGTTATTGGATGTTACTGATAATCTAGATCAAGATACGGTTATCCCTGCAGCCGGACTGATCCGCTACGACGAAGACGACCCGTACCTGGTGGTGGCAGCCGATAAAGGTACAGCAACGTTCTCGGATACGGCCAATGAAATCGCCCTGCAGCGAGGGTTCTGGCTGGGTGATGCATTTGCCTCGGGCGGTTCCGTCGGGTACGACCACAAGGCCATCGCCATCACGGCGCGCGGTGCCTGGGAAGGGGTCAAGCGTCATTTTCGTGAAATGGGCAGGGACATTCAGAAAGAGCCCTTCACGGTCGTTGGTATCGGTGATATGTCAGGTGATGTTTTCGGCAATGGCATGTTGCTGTCTCCCCAGATTCAATTGAAAGCCGCATTCAATCATATGCACATCTTTCTGGATCCCGATCCGGATATCAAGACCAGCTTCAAGGAGCGCAAGCGTTTGTTCGATCTGCCGCGGTCAGGTTGGGACGATTACAACGTTCAACTGATTTCCAAGGGGGGCGGTATTTTCTCCCGGCTCGAAAAAAGCATTCCGTTGAGCAAAGAAGTCCGCGACTGGCTGGGTGTCGAAGATAAACAACTGGCACCAAACGAACTGATCCGCATCCTTTTGAAAGCCGATGTCGACCTGTTGTGGAACGGCGGCATCGGTACTTACGTCAAGGCGTCGTCTGAAAGTAACGCAGAGGTCGGTGACGCGCAGAATAACTGGTTGCGTATCAATGGCCGGGAATTGCGTTGCAAGGTGATCGGTGAAGGTGGCAACCTCGGCTTCACCCAGCTCGGGCGTATTGAATTTGCGCAGGCGGGTGGCCGTCTGAATACCGACTTTATCGATAACTCGGCGGGTGTGGACTGCTCGGATCACGAAGTCAATATCAAGATCCTTTTGAACCAGGTTATCCGTGCAGGAAAATTGACGCAGGACAACAGGAACAAACTGTTGGCGGAAATGACCGACGAGGTCGCACAACTGGTTTTGCGTAACAATTATCTGCAGACCCAGACCATATCCATGATGGAAACCCTGACCGGTGCGCGACTGGGTGCCAAGCATCACTTTATTTCCGTACTGGAAAGCGAAGGCATTCTGGATCGTGAGCTGGAGAAACTGCCGAGTGACGAAGAGCTGACAAGGCGCCGTGGTCTCGGGCTGGGAATGACCCGGCCGGAACTGTGCGTTTTGTTGTCCTATAGCAAAATCATGCTGTATCGCCAATTGCTGGAATCGGATGTTCCGGAAGATCCGTGGCTGTCTCAGGAGTTGCAGCGCTATTTTCCGAAACCCTTACAGGAAAAATACAGTACTTACATGGACGGACACCGGCTCAAGCGCGAAATCATTGCGACCCAGGTGACCAATAGCCTCGTTAACCGCATGGGTGCCTCGTTTGCGCTGCGTATGCATGAAGACACGGGTGCCAGCGCGGCGGAAGTGGCCAGGGCCTTTACCATTGCCCGGGAAATTTTCCGCGCGCGTGATTTCTGGAGTCGCGTCGAGGCCCTGGATAACAAGGTCAGCTGCAAGTCGCAGATAAGTGCGACGTTGTCGATGTGGAACCTGCTGCGCCAGGCCACCCGTTGGGTTCTCAATCAACCCGGCCACAAGCTGGATATTCGCGCGAGCATCGAGCGCCTGACACCCGGAATGGAAATACTGGAAAAGAAAATCAGTCAATCCCTGAACCCTGATGAAAAAGAGCAGGTTCAAATGGTTGCCGAACCCATGATTGCTGACGGCATGCCAAAAGCGCTTGCCATCCAGGCGGCCAGCCTGCATTTTCTCTATCCGGCCCTGGATGTGGTTGAAACGGCTGCCAGGCGGAAAGCCGATGTGGCCAGGGTCGCGACGGTTTTCTTTGGGCTGGGTGATGCACTGAGCCTGAAATGGCTGCGTGAGAGCGTGGAAAAATTACCGGTTGAAGGCCAGTGGCATGCGCATGCACGCGGCAACCTGCGCGACGAACTGTATTCACAACACCGCAGGCTTGCGGGACGCGTGCTGGAAGCATTTCCAAAAGCGAAAGATCCGGTTAAAAGCTGGGTTGAGGCGAACGGTGAAGCGGTTGGGCGTATTATACTCATGCTCAAGGACATGCAGGGGTTAAAAACCATGGATTACGCCACAGCATCAGTCGCAGTCCGCTCCCTGGAGGGCCTGTTAACGAACACGCAATCAAAATGACCACCACGCGTATTCATTTTGTTGCGAGCCAGATAGATTCCGCGGGGGCCGCCGCGGCGCTGATGCAAAAACGCTACGGACAAACCGCCTTGGCCGATGCCGATGTGATTGTCGCATTGGGCGGCGACGGTTTTATGTTGCGTACTTTGCACCGTGTCATACCGCGGAACATCCCGGTTTTTGGCATGAAGATCGGTGATGTTGGTTTTCTGATGAATCGCTATAGTGAAGATGACCTGGTGGAAAGACTCGCAGCCGCCACCCCGGTGAGTCTGAACCCGCTGCGCATGGTGGCGTTGACAGAATCGGGCACCGAGACCAGCGCCCTTGCTATCAACGAGATATCGCTTTTGCGTCAGACCAACCAGGCAGCCCACATACGCATCATTGTCAATGACTCGATCAAGGTGGAAGACCTGGTTTGTGACGGGGTATTGCTGGCCACGGCAGCGGGCAGCACTGCCTATAATTTTTCGGTGCGTGGCCCAATTTTGCCCCTGGGTACCGACGCGCTGGCGCTTACACCTATCAGTCCGTTCCGGCCAAGACGCTGGAACGGGGCGATATTGCCCAGTTCCGCGCGTGTGCGTTTTGAGATTCTTGACCACTACAAACGGGCAGTGAGCGCCACTGCGGATGCTTACGAAGTGCGCGATGTCATCCAGGTTGATGCCTTTGAGGACAAAGACATCGAGCTAAAACTGCTGTTTGATCCGGCCCATTCGCTGGAAGAAAGAATACTGAACGAACAGTTTCTTTAAATTATTTTCCGACTTTCTCATGTTCTGATAAAGGCCCTGTTAAGCTGTGAACATGGCAGAGACCCGAATACAGGAAATTCGTCCGCAGAAGCGGGCCAACAAAAAGCCGCTGGTGGTGGCGATATCCTCGCGTGCACTTTTTGATCTGAATGAGAGCCACACGGTGTTTGAGTCGCAGGGGTTAGCGGCCTACGCGGAATATCAGATCAGCCGCGAAAACGAATACCTGCATCCGGGTGAAGCCTTTCAACTGGTCAAAAAACTGCTGGCCCTCAATAGCGGCAAACCAAATCACCAGGGTGTTGAGGTTATCCTCGTATCCCGCAACAGCGCCGATTCCGGCCTGCGT
>DATCZY010000492.1:0-5930 GCA_036525655.1 Lysobacterales bacterium
TACAAAAAACTTTCGGAACTCTAACTGTCTGAAATACAAAAAAACACCGAAGTTGGAAAGCTTCGGCAGTCCGGTAATCTGTGAATCACACTAATAAAATGATTTGTATGCAGCAGACTTTTCCCCTTATATCTAACGATAGGCAGGCTATTCAATCTGGCACACGCTAATATAGAGCTAGATTGTTGAAATGTACATACGGATCATTAAGTTTGTCAGACTGAAGACAAACACGGCTTTTTGCCGGGGGTTTGTTTTCCGGGATTTCCGAACATAACTTATACCCTTTGCATTGCTATGCCTTTGAATGGTCGGCCTATGCGGGGATGACATTCAGGGGCCAGGGTATTGACCCCAATCGCTAATGGCCCACCGGACCCAGGTATTTATCCAGCCAGACCAGACTTTTTTGCCCTTCATGATCCCAGCCGGAACAAAGTGGTTACTGCGCAATGTCCCTGACGACTTTTTGAAGACGTATCCCGTTATCCCCGCCTCATCGCCGAACGGCCACCGTCGTTGATGAGCTTTGAAGAGCAAGCGTGACACGCCGGGAGTCTCCGGGGTCAGCGTAAAGAGCCAGAGCAACTTCTCTGCCCCTTAATTTCTTGACCTCTAAATCCTGGCATTTTACTCTGCCCCCTGATTTTTACTCTTTAATTACTGATATGAGCACTTAATGCGTCTTTTGCTATTTATCCTTGGCTGGTTATTTTTCGGTGCGGGTTTTGTGGGTGTGTTCGTGCCCGTGCTGCCGACCACGCCATTGATGTTGCTGGCCCTGTGGTGCTTTGCGCGCAGTTCGGGTCGCTTTCATGACTGGTTATACACGCACCGGATATTTGGCCCGCCCTTACAACAATATCGCGAGCACAGGGTGATTCCCGTGGTGGCTAAATGTGCGGCGCTTTTATTCATGACTTCCAGCCTGGTTTACCTGCTGGTCTTTTTGAAGATGGCGGTATGGATGAAGGTGCTGATAAGCTGCACCATGGCGCTGGGTGCATGGTTTATTTTAAGCAAACCGTCTTTGCCGCCTGAAAAGGCCGCAGAGCCGGAATAAATCACCAGAGAAAATTGCTAATACGTTGGCCTGGCGGCCCCTCAGGCAACGGCCTTTTTCCTGACAACCATGTCAACGTTGCAATTGAGGACATGCAAAAGGGTCACCAGTTGATTCATTGATTTACGCGTATTGGTCGTATCCAGCAGACGATACAACTGTGGCAGGGAAGTGTTGAGCCGTTTGGCGATCTGGCGTCTGCTCAAGCCGCTGCTTCCAATTCTTTGTTGTGCTTCCAGGGTGAGTTTGTAGGTCAGGAGTTCTGCGAGGTAAGCGGGGTCCTGGTTGTATTCAAGAATCTGCTCAATATGAATAGAACCCTCGTCGCCGGATTGCAGGACATATGTAATGCCCTCGTTGGCAAGCTCTTTATCCACAAACACAGTTTCGATCCGGTTATTGCTCTCCGGACGGGGCGTGGCTTTGGCATAGGGAAATGTATAGCTTGCCCCGGAATAGTTGCGCACCAGAAATTCCTTTCGCCGGTTGTTTGTATCGACGCTGCGTATTTTCATAGTCTGCCTTCATTCACCAGTTCTTCAATGAGTTGAAGCACCCTGCGACTGGCTTTGCCCTGCATGATTTGGTGGTTTTCCAGATCCCATTTCAACACCCGCTTCGCACTGCGATATACATGGACATGTCGCGGAGAGTGATCACCCGTCCAGCACAGGAAAACGTAGTTTCCCCGGCGAATTTTACCCACAATTAAATGTTACCACACAAGGTATCATTTGTTTATCTCTGACGCAATTCAGATCAACAGGCCGCCTCCGAGAAACGCTTGATGCAGGACCGTTTTGACCCATAAAAGTGCTTTTGAATGTCACCGGGGATGCGTTTTTGTGGGTTTGGTTGTTTTATACAAGTTCACTCAAGTGAGCATCATCAAAAGCACGCGAAATTAATATCGGAGATATTCTGCAGTTTGTGTAGGTGAGGGCTTGTTCCAATATCCGGAAACTCGCAGGGGTCATAACGCTGACCCCTGATTTTAATTCTGACCCCTGACATTGAAAACCTTTTCCCTGCTATATACTTATTGACACAACAAACGAAAATAACAGGAGCGGAACTGAAACCATGACCCAAAAAGCACTGGCCCGACGCCAATTTATCCAGTTTCTCGCTGCCAGCCCCTTGTTTGCCGGCCTCGGCCCGGGCCGCTTGTTCGCGGACATGGTTCCAGGGGGGTCTGCGACCAGTGCCGCAGGCCTGTCCGACTCCTTGCTGAGCCTGATCTCCAAACCTGAGGAGGCCCTCGATGTATTTGATTTTCAGCGCGTGGCGGAACAGGTTTTGCCGCCCGCGCACTATGGCTATCTCGCCACCGGCACCGATGGCGACGAAACACTGCATGCCAACCGCAAGGCCTTTGACAAGTTGTACTTACGTGCCTCGCGCATGGTCGATACCGCCAGCATAGATACACGGCTCGAGTTGCTCGGCCAGCAGTTGAGCTCGCCGATCGTCATAGCACCGGTGGGCAGCCAGCGAGCGTTTCACCCGGAAGGCGAACTCGCCACCGCGAGGGCCGCTCGTTCGCGTGACCATTTACAGATTCTCTCCAACGTATCAACGGCCTCCATCGAGGAGGTCATCGCCGCGCGCGGCGCACCGGTTTGGTCGCAGTTGTACCCGACCAGCGATTGGTCGGTAACAGAAAAAATGATCAGGCGGGCCGAGAACGCCGGCGCACCGGTGGTAGTGTTGACGGTGGATTTGCATTCCGGCAGTAACCGGGAAACCATGATGCGTTATATCCGCAAGGATAAACGCGACTGTTCGGTTTGCCATGACCAGACCCGCGAGGATGCCTGGTTGGACCGCAAACCCATGTATGAAGGCACCGGCGCCACCACTGCGGGCTTCGATACGCCGGGTATGACCTGGGACTTCATCGAGCGCTTGAAAGACAGCACCGGCATGAAGGTGGTGATCAAGGGCATCGTCACGGCGCAGGATGCCGAAAGCGCCGTGCGCCATGGCGTAGATGCCGTCATCGTTTCCAATCACGGCGGCAGGGCGGAAGCCAGTGGCTGGGCGACGCTCGATAGCCTTCCAGAGGTCGTCAGAGCGGTGGACGGAGCGGTTCCGGTGATGGTCGACAGCGGTTTCCGGCGCGGCACCGATAATTTCAAGGCGCTGGCATTGGGTGCGGACGCGGTCTGTATTGGCCGGGCCTACATCTGGGGTCTTGCGGCCTTTGGACAACCGGGTGTGGAAAAGGTACTGGATATCCTGCGCGCGGAACTGGCGATGGTCATGGGCCAGATGGGCACACCGGCCTTGAAAGATATCAGACCGGACAGCATCGGGCGACACTGATCATCCCGCATCTTGCACGTTCAGGCGCCTTACACAGGCTGGTTGGGCGTGAAATATGTCCGTGCTTCCCTGCCGTTACGTCAATTGCTCCCAGGCGACCTCGCACTCGCCCAACTCGGTCGCAACATAAGCCGAATTGCCAGTGATCGTCACGGAAAGCTGCATCGTCCGTTGTTGCAGCGCGGCCAGGGACTGGATACTTTGCCACTCAAAGCGGTAAAAGGATGCCTTCAGTTGCATAAACTTTTCCCTACCCTGTTCCCACCAGGTGACCGACTTGCGATTGAAGCAATAGACCTTCACTTCGTTGGCGATGCGGCTTGCCTTTTTGACCCGGTCGAGCGAGGGTTCGCCGACATCGATCCACAACATCAGCTGGTCATCCAGTGACCGGGCCCATAGATCAGGTTCATCCGCCGCGCTCAGCCCTTTTGTAAATTCCAGCCTTTCCCGGGCATTGATACAAAAAACCAGGATACGCACCATCATCCGCTCGGTGGTTTCAGAGGGATGCTGGGCAACGGTCAAATTGAGGTTGTCGTAGTGGTTTCGATCGATATCGGATAGCGAGATTTTCAATTTGCATATTTTGGAATTTGAAGCCATGCATACACACCCCGGATTTTGGCGTCAGCATAACCGGTATTAACCAACAAAGGATATTCGGGCTCACTTCTGCCGGTCGCCTGGTTACCCGTTATCCAACGCGAATTCATGACAAGCCCGCAACGCTA
Organism: Lysobacterales bacterium; assembly: GCA_036525655.1. Classification (GTDB taxonomy): domain Bacteria; phylum Pseudomonadota; class Gammaproteobacteria; order Xanthomonadales; family SZUA-36; genus SZUA-36. The sequence continues at coordinate 4,126 of DATCZY010000492.1, forward strand.
TCACGGTCCTGGCTCATGAGTTTCGGGCGCAGAATGATGCTTTTTTATTGACCCTGGTCATATTTATTCTGACCCCATGCATCATTTGCTGCGTAAAAACCAGCCAGGGTGTAAAATCAAGTGGTTCATTAATACCGTTCTCGAATACTGAAAAAACATTATTTGATAGAAGGTACAAAGTGAAACTGCGAGCAAAAACCCATTACGTGCGACTACTCGTACTCATGGCGTTTTTTAGCCTTCAGGTCCTCGCCCAAGCGGCTCTCGCACAGCCGCAGTCAAACCCCCAAACCGCCGATCAGAACCAGGCCATGGAACAGGTGCGTAAGGAACTCACCGATACGGAACGGCGCTGGTACGGGCTGATGCGTATCAGGTGGCAGGATACGCAGCTTTTCTCTGCCGGCCTCGGGGCCATGCTCGTAAAACAACCCCAACAGGCTGACTGCTCGATCAGCTGCGAGCTTCGCGGCTGGCATTTCGAGGTGGAGCCGGGCGTGTACGGTATACAAGGCGGTGTGGGCTGGGGGAAACTGGTTGGCGAAACCGGTCGCACCGGCCGCCTGATGCACAGCGTCCATTTCGGCTGGAACGTGCGCGGGGTCGTCCTGCGTACCTGGGGTGACAGCTCCCTGTACCCTCAATCACAGACGCTCGCAGGTATCGAAGGCAGCGTGTCCATCATACGGCTCAATTTCTCCGTGGGCGTCCTGCGTTCGCTATATTCAGGCCCGGATGAGGAATATGCAGATGACTGGATCATAACGACAGGCGTGGGCTGGGGGTTTTGAACCGGATGAAATCACGGTTCCGATTTTCTTTATTGCTGTTGACGTGCCTGTTGGCAACAACGTCCGTCCAGGCCCTGGAAACCGACCAGTTTTATGCCTGGGGTAAACCCATCGAAGATTCGACTGAATACCTCAATGCCTGGGTGCGTTTGAAGATTCAATCCGCCCTGGACGACAGGCGCACCAACGCCCCGCAGGACTGCGAGTCGGTAGTTGACGATATACAGACGCACCTGCAACACTCGATATACCAGCCGATCGAGTTGTGGATTTTTTCCAGCGACCTGGTCGACAGGATTCCGCGCGGTCTGGAAGCCAACCGCGACTACGAATCGAAGTACCTGCTCTCCAAGACATTTTTATTCGATTATGCGCGCTGGTTGCAGCCGAGTCCGACCCTGCAGGTCAATGAAATCCGTTTTGGCTCGGACAAGCTGTCACACTTTTTCTCGGAAGGCTGGTGGTACTACAGACATTGGAGAAAAACCCGCGACGATACACCGGAACAATTACAGCGCAACATGTTTGAATACGGGGCAACACTCGAGAACTGGATCCAGGGTACGACGACGACAGGCGTGTTTTCGCCGGCTGACCTTGAAGCCAACTACCAGGGATTCGTTTTCTATCACCAGTTGTGCCACGCTGACGAACCGCTGTTATATCGGCAGGAAGGCCGCTGGCATTTTTCCGACAGATTTGATTTCCGCAACTATATCTACCCGAAATGGGATGAATCCTGGAACCCCAATGTCTACAGCCCCATTCGCTGGGAAGGTATCCGCTCGACCATGGCCGGCTACTGCCCACAGCTGAACAGCGCCTGGGTAACCCGGCAGCGCGCCCTTTACGCCGAGCTGGACACACCGACACCCACGCAGCAACTGGTCCGGGAGCTGGTGGATAGCGGCGAACTGCCCGACCCCCGGAGTTTCGATATCACCACTGTTTGCGCACAGATGGGGTCGGGACATTTGGGTTCAGATTAAAAAACAAATTGTGCTAAACAAAAGC
>DATCZY010000493.1:0-3617 GCA_036525655.1 Lysobacterales bacterium
CCCATTCACCCTCACATGCACCTTCAACACCCAGCGGTGGACGACCCGCAGCTTTTGCCTTGACGATCAGGTTTTCCGACATGGATTTCACATGCCGTGTTGAATTACCGGAAGCAATGACCAAACGCTCAGTCAAAGGACTTCTTCCGGACACGTCGATCACCAAGATATCGGTAGCCTTGAAGTCTTCTAATGAGGAAACAACGAGTTCTTGCAACTGGTCGGTGGTTAACTCTTCAGGAACGGTCTGGATATTCAAAATATTGGAATTACCTTTAATAGTTTCGGTGATTTTAACTGCCACAGCCGGTGGCGTAAAGCACAGGGGGCGTTTTCCATGTTGATCAGGCATGCAACAAATACCCTGATTCAGCCAGCGCCGAATCTCAATCTATTGCTCCCGGACGTATTCAGAGCTCCTGCAAATACAGCCGGTTTTCGATAATGTACTCCAATACCGCCGCAGGAAGCATCGATGCGGGTCGCTTGTTCGAACCGATGATGCTCTTGATAGCCGTTGCAGAAACCTCAATCGGCTCAACCTCCAGATGCACTACAGCACCGGCCCTGGATTTGAACAGTTCATGAAAATCAGAGACCGATCGAAGCCGAACCTGTTTTGCCAGATCCCCCTCGTACGCGGTATGTGAGGCCGGCCGGGTCAGAACGACGATGTGGGCGAGATCGAATAACCGTTGCCATTGAAACCAGCGGTGCAGATGGTTGGCAACATCCTGACCGACCAATAACAGCAATGGCTGATCCGGAAATTCACTGCGCAGTTCCCGCAGGGTATCGACCATGTACGACGGCCCGCTGCGCCGGGTCTCACGATCATCTATCAAAAGGTGTGGAAACTCCTTGCGGGCCAACTCCAGCATGTCCAGTCTTTGCTTTACGCTAGCCTGCGGAGCGTCACGATGCGGAGGGGTGCCGGCAGGCAGAAGGTAGAGGTTCTTCAGGCCCAGTTTTTGACGCGCTTCATCCGCACATCGCAGGTGCCCGTAATGGACCGGGTCGAATGTGCCGCCAAAAAAAGCCAGTGGCCCGGCGGCCGAGGGGTCTCGGTGAGTCATTTACGAAGCCAGCCAGACCCGCTCAAGCTGATAACTGTAGCAGTAATGTATCAATGCTTTGCCAAGGGTCGCCCGCCGCCCGTCCCTTGCTTTGCCGGTCAATCAGCGACAGCATTTTGAATGCGCCGAACAGCCTGAGTGTATCCAGCCTCCTGGCCGCTGTACGGACGGTATTTTGCCGGTTCTGCCAGACATTCAGACGTCTGAACACCATGGATTCATGTTCGCCCCCGCGAACGGCCATCCTGTAAGCTTCAATGATCTTGAGTTCCCTCAGCAACGCGCCCAGCAGCATCGGCAGCGGCGTGTCCATGCGTTTCAGTCCTGCTGCAACCCTCAAACCTTCACGCAGATTTCCGCTGAGCATATGCTCGGCCAGAGCAAACGCATCGAAGCGACTGCTGTCGGCGACAACCTTCATCACGTCGTCAACCGTGACCTTGCCGGCACCCTTGATTAACGCCAGGCGGTCTATTTCCTGACGGGCGGCCAGCAGGTTTCCTTCGAGCCTGTCGGCCAGGATGCTGAGCACTTCCGGCTCCGGCTGCATGCCGTGTTTTTGCATTCGCTGTTCCAGCCAACGCGGCAGTTCCTGAGCATTGACCGGCCAGATATCAATACGCACACCGGCCCTGTCCAGGCTGGCGGCCCATTTTGAACTGCGAGAACTCTTATCCCATTGCTCGCAACTGATCATCAGCAACATATCCGGGTCGGGCGCCTTCGCCCACTCGCCCAGCACCCTGGCGCCTTCCTGCCCGGGTTTGCCGGTTCGCAGGCGTAAATCGATGATCTTGCGGGTGGCAAACAGGGATGGCGTGGCGGCCTGCTGCAGTTGCGACCAGTCAAAATGACCATCGGCCTGTAACAGTTCACGCTCGATAAAACCCTCGTCCTTTGCCGCCTGCCTGATTTGATCACAGCATTCCAGCAACAGCAGCGGTTCATCCCCGCCGATGAGGTAAATCGGCGCCAAACCGCGCTTCAGACTGCCGGCAAGTTGGTCTGCCTTAATCTGCATCGTGCACAGCCGCTATTTCTCGTAGGTGCCCAGTCGCCGGACCACCATACGCGCGAGGCTGTCGGCCAGGTCATTCCTGAGGAACTCGTCTTCACGTTCAGCGGCGAGGATATCCTGTTCATTAAAGCTGTAGATCCGGCTCTGTTCGAAGCTCTGCAGGGGAATCAGTTCGGTGCCGTCGCTGGCCAGCAAACGGAACTGGACAGCATGCCTGATCAGGAACTCCCGTACGCGGGCGTTGTCGCCGATGGATTGGATTTCCTTGCGTGCTTCGTTGAGCGGGACCTCGAGCACGGCGGCACCCTCAAGCGTGGTCACGACATTGACGCCGCTCTGCTCCAAATGAGTTTCAAGGCGGCGCGCAAACTGGCTGTAGGGGTCACTGATCTCCAACACGGTCCTCTGCATTTGTGGCGGGAGTTCAGGCCGTGACTGCAAATGGAACCCACAGGCATTGAGTAATACCAGTGCGGCCAATGAGAAAAACAGACGGTTTAATTTCATCATTTGTGAGCCTGTTAACCTACCACGATATTCAATAACCGATCCGGAATATAAATCACCTTACGGACAACTTTGCCATCGATAAACTTCGTGACATTATCCTCGGCGCTGGCGCCGGCCATGGCCTGTTCCTGGTCACAACCGGGCGGCAACTCGATGCGGGCCCTCAACTTGCCGTTGACCTGGACCACCAGCGTGATCTGGTCACGGACGCGGGCCGCTTCGTCGATTTCCGGCCACGGCGCACTGACCACGCTTCCGGTTTCGCCCAGCATTTCCCAAAGGGTTTCACAGATGTGCGGCGTGATCGGCGCCATCAAGCGTACCACGGCCCTCCAGGCTTCATCCAACACCGCACGGCCCTGCAGGCTGCGGTCTTCGAAGCGTCCCAGGTGATTGGTCAACTCCATCACCGCGGCAATGGCGGTATTGAAGGTTTGACGGCGCCCGATATCGTCGCTCACCTTGGCAATGGTGTCATGCACATAGCGGCGTATGGTTTTTTGTTCGGCGCTCAACTCCTGCGCATTCAAAGCTTCGACCGGGCCGGCAACGATGTGCTCGGTGCTCATGAACCACAGACGGCGCAGAAAGCGGAATGCGCCTTCCACACCCGAATCGGACCATTCAAGAGACTGGTCGGGTGGTGATGCAAACATCGAAAACAGGCGTACCGTATCCGCCCCGTAGCGCTCGACCAAATGAACCGGGTCGACACCATTATTTTTCGACTTGGACATTTTTTCGATCGCGCCGATCTCAACCGGCAAACCATCGGAGATCAGCACCGCGCCGGTCATTTTGCCCTTGTCGTCGCGCTTGACTTCGACGTCCGCCGGGTTGATCCAGATGGTGCTGCCGTCGGGGCTCTCACGGCGGAATGTTTCCGCTACCACCATGCCCTGGCAAAGCAGACGCGTGGCGGGTTCGTCGGCTTTCAACAACCCGGCATCGCGCATCAACTTGTTATAAAAACGAAAATACATCAGGTGCAGGATCGCGTGTTCGATGCCGCC